>JAHJSQ010000113.1 GCA_018830325.1 Gammaproteobacteria bacterium | reverse complement strand
CGGATAGATTCATCAGGAGTCCTGAGGCAATAAAGCCTCTGTTGAGAGACCGGATATATGGCTGCAATCTTGATCTCTGTTTTGACATCAATTTTTGAAAACTTGGCTTGCAATAAACGAGGAGTCCATATATGAGTATATATCTGCCAAGTCTAGGATAAAAGCCCTGATTCTGCCGCTTACTACTCACTGTTAACCGCTATCCAATTTCTTTTAGGCAAAAAAAACCCCGGGCTAGCCGGGGTTTTTAATCATTCTAGGCCGAACTAAATCTTAGTTAGCAGCGAATGGGTGTGTTGCAGTGGCTTTAGCAGCAACAACTTCTTGAGCTGTTGGAGAGCCGGCAACAGCGCGTTCGATAGCTTCTTTAGTCGCTTCGTAGTTGTATTGTTGGATTTTTGCGTCGTCTTCAGCCATCCAGTGAATGAAAACACCAACAGAAATAAACAGGTTGTCAGCTTCATCGGCAGGAATGGTGCCGTTTTCAACTGAATCCGCAACAGCCATGGCTACGCCGCGTTGCGCAGGGCCGAACATTTGAACGGCTTGTTTCGAACCTTTGATGGTTACTTTGTTGAACATAACAGTTGCAGGTTTAACCATCAGGTTAGGTGCAACAACAGCCAACAAGCTGGAGAAACCGTCTTTGTTGTTGGTCAAGCAGTTAGCGAAAGCGGTTTCGGCAGCCGAACCGCGTGGGCCGATGATCAAGTCGATGTGCGCAACTTCGTTGCCGTCACCTATCAATGATTCGCCTACGCGCAGGTTGTTGATTTTAGCCATGCTAGTTGTCTCCTTTGAAGAATAATATGAACAGTGAGAATTAATTTATTTACTAAATGTAAATCCGTTTTGAAGACCCATTAGCAACTCGAATTGCTAATTTGATCCTCCAGAAATACCGTTAAAATCGTCGCTACCGTTAAATCGGCCGTCGTACCCGGATTGATGCCTTCGGATTTAAATTCGGCGTCAATCCTACGCAGTAAAGGTTCGATTTGATCCGGATTATCGGAATCTTGCAGCGCTTGGTTAACCATGGCCATTTTGGAGGCCACCGAAAGCGTAAAGCGATCGCCGTATTTCCGCTCGATATGACTATCGGGATAAAGGCTCAGCAACCCGACATAGACTGCTACAGCCGCCCAATTAGCATCAGCCCATCGAGTTAGCCGAGAATTATACCTTAAAACTCCGAAATCAAAAATATCTTTATAATCCGAGCAGTACTGTAACGCAATGCGATCCTTATCGGCCGCGATTCGCATCGCTTCGGTCAAATTGACAGCCGGCCGCTCTGAAACGTCTTGTTCGGATGATTGTCCTAAACCGCCCGGGGATGCTAAAACGATCGCTTTGAAGACCCAATCGGCATCGTCGACTGATGTATTGTTTAATACCTCGTGTAAAGCTTGTCTTAGCGTCGAATTCGGTTTTCGTAAAAATGCGGCTTGAAGCAGAGGAGCGCATAATAAAACAATGCCAAGGTTGGTATTACAGCCGACCTTATCGCGCGTGGCCTTGATCGCATAATAAATTTTTTCGCCAAGCGAGTAATTTGGATTTGAGATATGCGGCGCGCTGACCTTTGCGCTGACTCTAAAATCATCGACGGTCATGTCATGCCCGTCGGCATGAACACTGACGTTGCCTGGCTTAAAAGCCTGTAATTCGATCTCGCAGGCTTGCCGATACAAGTCTTCAAGCGTTTCGATAGTCATCATGAAGCAACCGTTTGCAATTCGGGGCGATGATCGCCGACTTGCCTGTCCAGTAAATCCTCGACGAGTAATTCGGCGATATTGATATTACAAACGCTTTGCAGGCCCTTCCATGCGGGAATACTGTTGACCTCGATAACGGTGTAATCGCCGTTTTTTTCGCGAATAATATCGACGCCGGCATAGTCCATTTTGACGACTTCCGCTGTCTTGATGGCTAATTCCGATAATTCGGAGTCCAACTGGACTCGTTCGCAACTGGCGCCTTTGGCAACATTATTCAACCAAAATGTTCCTTTCCTACGCATCGCGGCGACCGCGCGCCCGTTGATAACGAATACTCGCGTATCGGAATAACTTTCGCCGTAACATTCGACAAAGCGTTGCAAATAATAGATGCCGCGGCTGCTGGTCAACCAAAATAAATCCAGCATTTTTTCGATGCGCCGGACGCCTTCGCCTTGCGAGCCGAACAAAGGCTTGCTGATGATCATATTGCCTTGCGCCAATTCGTGTTCGGCGATTGCCAGTGCCTCTTTTCTGTCGCGCAAGACCCAGGTCGGTGGCGTCGGCAAACCGTTTTGTCGAAGCAGGAAACTGGTCATAGCTTTGTCGACACTGCGTTCGATTGCCCCGGCGTCGTTGTACACCGGAACGCCGATGATCTTCAGCGCATGTAGGATGTCGAGATAAAATACAACTTCCTCGAGGGAGCCGCCCGGTACACCGCGTACAAACACGGCGTCGGGCAGGGCATGCTCGAAACCCGGAATCGAAACAGGAAGTCCTTCCGAAACCAGATTCAAGCGGCACTCGGTCAACGATACATAGTCTGCCGAGTAGCCGCGCGCGGCGAATGCAAGGCGCAATGCCTTGCCGTGCCAACCCGGATCGTCTGTGAAAACGGCAATTCTACCCACGCGTCGAAATCCTTAGGCGCCGAACGATTGATCGAGCAACGCATTGTCAAGTTTGCCGGCGCGGAAACTCTTGCCGGATTCGACTGCGGTCACAATTACACTTGCTGGGCTGAATAGCATTGCATCGACTTTGAAAAAGTCGTAATCGTATTCTTTGAAGACTTGCGCGAACGGTTTGCCGTAATCCTTCGAAGTTGAACTCGGCAGCTCTTTTGCGAGCTTCTCGGCCGCTTCGTCGCTGCCTTTGACGAAAATATGAACTTGCCCCGCAAACAATATTGCATCGTTGGTCCGTCCCATCGCCTTGATGAAATCCGGATGCGGCGGGCAGATCGGCGCGCTGCCGCTACCATCGACGATATTTTTCAGCGGAAAATGCAAGGCATGCGCCTTGTGCATCGCAACTTCCAAAACCCGTGCGACGACTTGAACACCGCCGGCGAGGCTGCTGGTGGGCGTCACGATGATTGTCAAATTGCTAGGGTCTACTTGACAAGCGTTTGCTACTTTTTCGACGATTTCAAGCGGCGGTATCGCATCGTTTTCGATCACCAAAACGGTGTTTTCTGCGTTGTCGCGATAAGCCAATTCTTTATACAATTCTTCGACGGGCTCTTGTTGACCATCCTTGATCTTAACCGCCATCGCCCGAGCGGGACCGGAACCGAGCGCGTAATATTTTTCATGCGACAAACTCCAACCGGCGTATTGGCTGCCAAGGCAGGCCAAGACCGGATTGCCGGTATGCACATTGACCGTCAACGGCCAATTCGAGGTATAACAACTGTGTGAGATAGAGACCGAGCCCATGCCACCCAAACAAATTTCGGCGATGATTCGGCCCGCTTCCAAACCGCCAGGCATGTCGATGCCGGCGTCGATGATGGTACAACCGTTCGCCAATTTTTCTACGCCGACTCGTAATTTAGCCGCATTTTCGATGAGTTCTCTAACCAGAGGCTGCGCCAGTTTATTAACGCTCGCTTTTGATTCCATGATCTAAAACACCTTTAATTGAATGATTGAATAATGATTTGCCGGATTTTGTTCAATTGTCGATGAACGCTCCGAACGTTTATATCGCGGGCAATGATACTGCATATAGGCTGTCCTTTGCGAATTATCGAGCCGGCAATCGGTAAATCCCGACAGGCTTTCGGCCAACTAAAGTCATCGGGAATAGTGATGTTTCGGTCGGCGTAAACGATGCGATAAGCGCAAACCTGATGACGCGTAAAGTTCGTATTGTCTAAGATGCCTCGACAGGCATTGAGATGCGCCCCGAATAAATCGGCATCATATAATTGCATGCTGGCCGATGGGCGGGGATTGACCTCCAATACATAAATTCGCTCACCTTGGATAATGAAATCGAGGGTGTTGAGACCTTTAAGCGGGATTGCCCTCACAATGGCGGCGATCCACGAATGAATGATATCGGCTTGCTCGGCGGACAGGGGGCAGCGATTGATCACGCCGGCAAATAAGAAGGGTTGGTCGGCGTTTTGGTTTTCGCACCATTGCGTATGGAAACCGATAATTCGAATATTTTTTCCGTCTGCAAGAAATAAAGCGGAGCCGGCCGTCCCTTCGATATATTTTTGCCAGTACATATTTCCTTGGGTCGGCATGCCGTTTCGAAACAGGCGAATACCGAGACCGCCTTCACCGGTTTGGGGTTTGATCAACCATTGTTCTGCCTTCATAGGTTTGGTGAAGGCGACGCGCGGATAGTCTATCTCCAAATGATCGAGCAACTCGAAAAAGCGTTTTTTTTGCTGAAGCTGTCGAGCGGATTTTATATCGTTGCCGACTAATTCGCATTCACGAGTAATGAGCTCGAGCGCCTTGGGATAATGCTCGAGGCCGCTTCCATAGACTACTGGAGAGCATGGGTGGCGAGATTTGAAATCGGCAATGATTTTTCTTAGAAATGGCGCGTCCAATGTGTCGACGCGAAAGACCCGTTCGGACAATCTCAGGGTATCTTGGTCGGCAAACAAATCGATTACCCAAGGTATGAATCCCGACCGGCTGGCGGCCTCGGCCAGCATGCGGCCGGAGTTCGCAATAATCAAAATAGGTTTGTTAATGCTGGGGTTCAAAAATGGCAGTTTATGATGTTAAAAGTCTATCGCTTAAGCGAGTATGTGCCGGCTTCAGGCATCAATAAACGAATTAGACGGCTGATACTTGGCCGCCGCCGTTGCTGACGCTGACTGTGATAAAACTCAAATGCGGGTGATGAGAAAATTGCCGGCGCGTCTGTTCGGTCAGTGTTTCGGCTTGTTCGGCTCCCTGCAAAGCGCAAAAGCCGGTCGGTCCCCATGAGGTCTGGCCGATCGCGACGCAACCTTGCGCTTCCAGCCATGCCATGGCTTCGGCGACCTCCGAACTGGTGAAAATACCGCCCTGTGCTGGCGCGAAATGTTCGCCGACCGAGCGCTGCAATTGTGTAACGACTTCGCCGAATCTGACAATATCGTGTTCGGCAACGGCGGGTAATCCTTGCATCATCAATAAATAACAAAGCCGGGCCGCTTCTTGTTGCGGAAATGGGGGCAGCGCTTCGAAAGCCTGAACTTCTTGTTTACCATGCAAGCCTTGTCCGCGCTTGTCGAACGCTAAAATAAAGCGCCAATCGTCGGGAATTTGCATGTTTGCTAATACCGGGGGGGTCACTGTGCGCTCGCCCCGTCCTCCATCGACAACCAGCCCGCCACGTTCAAAAACACCGATGCCGATTCCCGAACGCATGCCTCTATCGGTTAATCGTGCGATATCGCGCACCGTCAGATTTAATCCGAAATAATGGTTCAAGCCCATGCCGACCGCCAGCGACATTTGTGTACCGGAGCCTAATCCGACATGTTCCGGGATCGACGCTTCGACCTCGATGCTGAATGAATCGGGAAGATTGAGTGCCATACAGAGTTTGCGCGCGCATTTTTCGGCTCGAGAAGCCGACTTACCGGTTACGGTCAAATGATTGGCCGGTCTGATGGTCAAGCGAGTGTTGATTTCATTCAGCGCGACGCCGATGCTGCCGAAGTGACGTCCCAGTGCGCCGCTTAAATCGATAAAGCCCATATGCAGACGGGCAGGGGCTATCACGCTAACTTTAGAGTATTGCACTTTCAATGATCTGATTTAATGGCAAACAAAAGGGCATTATACCCAAACGCAGCAGAGAATGAGGGTTGAAACTGATATCTTAGTAATTCCCCGTTTGAATATATTCATCAAGTTTACTGTGAAAGTACGATGCCGGCTCCGAAGAGGGTGCGGTTGCTCGACCGCCAGGGTAGGTTTTGCAAGAGCAAAAATCCGTTACCCTGCCGGCACCCTCGACAAACACTCTCCCTCCACACCTTCGGATTATTAGATGCTCTTTCGATCAGCTAGACTGATGGAGTTTAGCGCTTAGATTTCGGTTAGGCTTTGTCTTTATTTCGAGAAGCTGAAAACAAGCGTCTTATCATTTTTTCCAATTCTAGGATCATAAATAAGGCCAGACCGATTCCGAAGATTTCCATGCCATGGATGAAGTCGACCGGACGCGTGTCGAAAAAGACTTCCATGAACGGCGCGTATGTAAATATGGCTTGTAATGAAATGACGACTGTAATCGCGATCAGAATAGCCTTGGAACCAAATAATTGTTTGAGGGATAGCGAAGAGCCGCTTAAGTAACGTACATTCAATAAATAAAAGACTTCCAGCATAACCAGTGTATTAACCGCATAAGTTCGGGCTTCTTCGAGCGTCGAGCCATGTAGTTGGCTCCAAAGAAAAATGCCGTAGATGCCGGAAAAAAACAGCAGCGAAACGAAGGTGATGCGCCACAATAAAAAGCCGGACAACATCGCTTCATTTTTAGGTCTCGGCGGGCGTTGCATGACGCTAGGCTCGGAAGGTTCGAATGCCAGCGCCATTGCCAAGGCGACCGAGCTGACCATGTTGACCCAAAGGATTTGCAGCGGTGTAATCGGCAAAGTCAGGCCGGTCAATACCGCGGCGATGATGCTCATCGATTCGCCGCCGTTAACCGGTAGTAAAAAGATAATGGACTTTTTTAAATTATCGTAAACGGTTCTGCCTTCGCGGACTGCGCGTGCGATCGATGCAAAATTGTCGTCCGCCAGCACCATTTCCGAAGCTTCCTTGGCGGCTTCGGTTCCGGTCCGGCCCATTGCGATACCGACATCGGCTCGTTTTAAGGCGGGCGCGTCGTTTACCCCGTCTCCGGTCATGGCAATAACATTGCCGCCGGCCTGCATTGCGGTAACCAGGCGCAATTTGTGTTCCGGCGAAGTTCGGGCGAAGATGTCGACGCGTGCGGCGACTTCGATCAATTCATCGTCGTCGATCGAAGACAGGTCTTGGCCGGTCATGACTTCATCGTGATTTTCAAGATGTAATTGTGCGGCAATCGCGCGGGCAGTCGCGGCGTGATCGCCAGTGATCATTTTCACGCGGATACCGGCCGCGCGGCATTCCTTGACGGCTTGTATCGCTTCCTCGCGTGGCGGGTCGATTAGTCCGATAAGTCCCAATAGTATCAAACCGTCATCCAGGTCCGAAAAATTAAGCTCGGTTTTACCTTCTTCGACCGGTTTATACGCGATGGCTAAAACGCGTTGTCCGAGTGAGGCGACTTCATCGATCCAGCCGCTCCAATATGCAGGATTGATTGCTGCATCGCCGTCCTTTTGTCTTTGTAAGGTGCATAGCTCGATCAAGCGTTCCGGCGCGCCTTTGACGATAATATACTGATGATTTTCGTGGTCATGGTTCAAGGTGGCCATGAAACGGTGTTGGGCATCGAATGGAATTACATCGCTCCGTGCATTATTGCGGTGTAGGTCGGCGGGGTCGAAACCGCCTTTCAACGCAACGGTTAATAAGGCGCCTTCCATCGGGTTGCCGTCGACAATCCATTGATCGTCTTTTTGGCGCAATGACGAATCGTTACATAAAGCGCCGTATTTAACGATTTGCTGCAAAATAGGGCGCTTGTCGATAGCGACATGTTCGCCGCCCGAGAAAAAGTCGCCGGAAGGCTCATAGCCGACCCCGCTGATTTCATAGAGTTTGGAAGATGTCACGATCGATTTAACGGTCATTTCATTACGCGTCAGCGTGCCGGTTTTGTCCGAACAGATGATCGATACGGCGCCGAGCGTTTCGACTGCCGGCAGTCGGCGGATAATGGCATTGCGGGAGGCCATGCGCTGGACGCCGATGGCCAATGTTACCGTTAGGATCGCCGGTAAACCCTCAGGAATGGCCGCTACCGCGAGGCCGACCACGGTCATGAACATTTCCGAGGGATCGATTCCCTGGACATAAAAACCGAAAGCAAAGACGCTTGCGGCAATAAGGATGATCGCCAGGGTCAGCCAGCGGGAAAAAATCGCGATTTGTTTAAGCAGCGGAGTCGTCAACTCCTCGATACTAGAAATCATGCCGCTGATGCGGCCGATTTCGGTATCGGCGCCGGTCGCTACGACGATGGCTTTGCCGTGTCCTGCCGCAACCATGGTTCCCGAATAAGCCATTGAAAAACGGTCTCCCAAATCGGCATTTGCTTCAACCGCTTGGGTCGTCTTTTCGACCGCGACCGATTCGCCGGTGAGTATCGCTTCTTGAATTTGGAGGCCTTTCGCCGAAAGCAAGCGCAGGTCGGCGGGAACTTTGTCGCCCGGTTCGATAATCACGATATCGCCGGGAACCAATTCTTCGGCCGGAATCCCAATTCGATTGCCGTCGCGCAATGCCGTCGCGCGCGGCGCTAACATATGCCGAATGGCTTCGAGCGATTTTTCGGCCTTGCCTTCTTGCACGAAGCCGATAATCGAATTAACCAATACGACGGCGATTATCACATAAGTGTCGATCCAATGATCCAGTAGCGCCGTGACGACTGCGGCACCGATCAAGACATAGATTAATAAGTTGTGAAATTGGGAAAAAAAGCGCAGTAGCGGGCCGCGGGTTTTGGGCGGAGGTAAACGATTTGCGCCATATTCCTCGATACGCTTTTGTGCCTGCCGGCTGGATAAACCGTTCCCGTCAGTTTTCAATTTTTCGAAAATCTGATCGGCGAGCAGGGCATGCCAGTGCACTCGTTTTCTCGGTTCGGTTATTTTGCGCATATATTTTCCTAAGTAATTGAAATATAAAATAACTAAAGTTATATTGCCAGCTTAATCTAATGACAATAGCAAAGGAAACTTACTCCTAACTGACAAAAAGAAGTTGCACTATGTTTTGACTTTGCCTTTCCGCTCAAATTGATAACACGCAATCTTTGGCGCTTGCAGATTTTTGTTATTCGGCAACTGCTGAGTCGCAAGGATATTACGAATGCAGAAAAATGCAGGGGCATTTGTCTACATTCATTATACGCATCGTAGATCAAAATTCGGCACCGGTTTATCTGTGCGTCCTCTAGTCCTGAAAAGAGCAGTTGGCATTTGTTGTAGACCGTTCGTGCTGAGCCAAGTCGATGCATGAACGGTAGTTTGAGGCTCTCAACTGCTCTTTTTAGGCTAATTAGGTACGCTACGTCGGTTGATCTGCGAAGAGTATATTGAGTATTTCTGGGTGCGAGAAGTGAGTTTTTTCGGGGAACAATTAGCGAGTCCGTAAACAGGGACGGTGCGGGTATCGAGATTGTCGGCTAGGTAGGAATGCGAAAGAGAAGCACCTCGAAGAGGTGCTTCTCGACGGCTAGGATTATGTCGCTGCCCCCCTAGAGTCGGGTAAAGTTTTGATTTTTTCTTTGCCTTCGAGATCGATCGTTTCGACAATGATATTGTTGTCTTGGGCGCTCAACATGAAGTCGTGAATCGTTTCCAAAATATCGTAATCGATAAATTGGGCTTTAGAGCCATCGATCACGATAGTGCAATTTTCTTCGATTTGATTGAAAAATTTTCTGAGCAAGGCGCGGTTCAAAAAACTCACATCCTTGTTCATCGTCAAGACAAAGCGGTCTTCGGATCGAGTCATCGAAATCGAGGCATGATAGTTCGCACGTATTACATAGTACAAGCCCATGACGATGCCGATCATGATGCCTTTCAACAGATCGGTCAATAAAATCGCAACGATCGTGATCACGAACGGTATCAATTGATTCCAGCCTTTGTGGAAAAACTCGATGAACAGCTTCGGTTTCGCGAGTTTATAGCCGGTCTGCAACAATATCGCGGCCAGGCATGATAGCGGAATGTCGTTCAAAAAGTTGGCGAAGAACATTACGCTGACCAGCAATGCCAAACCATGCACGAACGCGGACACTTTTGTTTGGCCGCCGGCGTTGATGTTCGCCGCGCTGCGTACGATGACCGCGGTGATCGGAATGCCGCCGATCAAGCCGCTCAGCATGTTGCCGACCCCTTGCGCTTTTAATTCGCGGTTGGTCGGTGCCACGCGTTTGTACGGGTCCATCTTGTCGGATGCCTCGAGGCTCAACAGCGTTTCCAAACTGGCGATGACGGCCAGTGTGAAGGCGATTGTATAAATTTGTGGATTGGCTAGAAAACTGAAATCGGGAAAGCTGAACAATTGCAAAAAGTCCTTTGGATTTTCCGTGACCGGCAGCGAAACCAAATGTTTGCTGCCGATAGCCCATTCCGGCGCCACACGTATAGCGACCGCGTTATAAGCGACACCCCAAATAACGGCCAACAAGGCGCCCGGAATCAACCTCAGGAAGGCGATACGTTTGATGAAATTGCTTTCCCAAAGGACTAATAACAACAACGCGACGACACTGACGATGGTTGCGCCCGGCGAAATCGAACTCACCGATTCGGCCAGTTGTTCGACTGTCGATAACGCGGTCTCCTGCATATAGCTTTCATCGCCTTCGAAGCTGGCATCGTAGCCGATGGCATGAGGAATCTGTTTCATAATCAGAATCAAACCGATCGCCGCAAGCATGCCTTTGATCACTGATGACGGAAAATAGGCGCCGATAACGCCGGCTTTCAAGAATCCCAAAATCAATTGAATGACGCCGGCTAGTACGACTGCGGTCAAAAAACCTGAAAAACTCCCGAGAGATTCGATGGCGTTGAAGACGATCACCGTCAGGCCGGCGGCGGGCCCGGACACGGCGAGCTGAGAGCCGCTTAGCCAGGCTACCACCAAACCGCCGACCATGCCGGCGATCAGGCCGGAAAACAACGGCGCGCCGGAAGCCAGTGCGACTCCTAAACAGAGCGGCAAGGCCACTAAAAAAACGACGATTCCGGACGGAATGTCATGATGTAAATGCTTGATGTAATAATCGATATGTTTATGAATCATATTGGCTGGATTCCTTAAGTCGGGTTGCTGAGTCGCTATGACAAATGTCCATAATGGTTGATCGCGTCCGGTCAAGCTTGGGTATCGGGCTTAACCGCCATGATGGTGGTTTTTACCGCTCTGACTAGTGTCGCAGTCGTGCTGCCCATGCCTAACAGGTGACTTAGGCCAGTCTTTCCCACTGTCGCCATGATTAGTAAGTCATAATGTTGCTTAGCAAGATGCTTGCGAATTGCATGATGAGCCGAGTCGGAGCCGTGCATGGCGATACAGTTTACTTGTTCGCCAATTGCCGGCATGTACCGTTCGACGGCATCTTGTAATTTCTCCAGACATTCGGAGCGGATGTTTTCGATTTGCTCTGCATCGAGATGTTCGTTCACTATCGAGTGAAACAAATGCACTTCGGCTCCGGTAGCGAGTGCGACTTCCTGAGCATAAGGCAGAGCGGCGTACGAGCTTTGAGAAAAGTCCGTGGTGACTAGGATTTTTTGAATCGGACATAAGTCTGCGTCGTCCTCGACGATAATCACCGGGCGATGAGTCAAGCGCAATACTTTTTCGGCGACCGATCCTAAAAGAAGGCGAGAGAATCCTTTTCTACCATGACTGCTCATGACCACTAGGTCGAAGTGGCCCGATGTCTTGACGATGGCGTCAGGGGCATCATTATCCTCTTCGACGAGGCAATCCGCCAAATAAGCTTGGTCGACGCTGTCCCCGGTAAAGTCTGTCAGTGCGGCTTTCAATGCCTTTTTGATGGTTAAT
This sequence comes from Gammaproteobacteria bacterium, assembly GCA_018830325.1. GTDB lineage: Bacteria > Pseudomonadota > Gammaproteobacteria > Methylococcales > Methylomonadaceae > Methylotuvimicrobium. The sequence continues at coordinate 1,424 of JAHJSQ010000113.1, read as the reverse complement.
GGCTCGCCATGCAGGCTCATCTCTCCATTCAAATAATGAAAACCATCCAGATCCGAATACAAATCGTAAGCATGGAAAGGTGAAATTTTGCCGTCGAACAGCCGTGCGATTTCTTGTGCGACCGGAAATGCTCTCCGGCAATAGTCTGAGAAATCGACGGGGACGATAATGTTGCATTGGTTTAATCTATTGTTCATGAAATTCTCGCTTTTGCATAATTCGGGTGGTTGGCTGATCTGAAACGAGGAGAAGCTCAAAATTGGTTTCTCCTCGTTTTTGTACCGGTAAAATATCGGCAATCGCTGTCCGCTTTCCGAACATCTCGACCGGATTGTCGGGCCTGAAGCTTAGGCCGAGCCGCTAGATATGTTACGTTTGCCGGCGGCATCAAACCGGTTGTAGGTAGCCAAGCCTTCCCGATTTAAGCCACCGCTTCAGTATAATCATATTTGAATATCGGTTCGATTTCATGTCCGGGCTCCATAGAAATTAATGTTTTCAACAAGCCGTCGGAAAGACCGTAGACCCAGCCATGGATAATAGGGCGGCTCTCTTCATGCCAGGCTTGTTGAATGATGGAGGTGTAAGCCAGTGTTTTAACCTGTTCGATAACATTTAATTCAACCAATCGATCGATACGTTCCTGTTCGGTTGCTAGCGCATTGACCTCTTTTTGATGGAGTCGGTAAACATTTTTGATATGCATTAACCATTTATTAGTCAATACCAAATCGGTGCTTTGATTATTGAGAGCCGCTTTCACGCCTCCGCAGTTGTAATGACCGCAAACGATAATGTGCTTGACTTTCAGCACGGCTACCGCATATTGCAAGACGCTTAAGCAGTTGAAGTCTGTTGCCACCATTTGATTGGCAATGTTGCGATGAATGAACATTTCGCCGGGCTCGGCATTCACAATGAGTTCCGCCGGAACACGGCTATCCGAGCAGCCGATCCAAAGGAATTCGGGTTTTTGCTCCTTTGCAAGATGTTTAAAAAAATTGGGATCTATCTTTTGCTTGTCAGAGGCCCATTTTTTGTTTTCCATTAACAGCTTTTCGAATGATTTCATAGTTTCCGCCTTGCTGTATGCAATTGACTATAGTTAAAGATTGTAACGCTTCGAGCTGTTTAATCCTGATACTATAACTTATTGATTTATCGGCTTTACAATGACAAGACAGAATATACTTATCTTCTCTTTACTGCTTTTCGTCTCGTTTTGTTCGAAGCTAAGAGCAGAGAGTCCACGCTCTTAGAGATTCCAAGGCTAGGGGCGCCGGCAATGCTGTTGACTTAAGAAAAATAAAGACATAATGCTTTGTTTTTATTATAATAAGCACATGAAATCACTACAGAGAGACTCATTTATGACCAGCACCGCAAACATGGCACAAACATCGCTATGAAAATTCATGCCAACT
>JAHJSQ010000112.1 GCA_018830325.1 Gammaproteobacteria bacterium | reverse complement strand
GACCATGATCTACACCCATACCATGCCCAGTCAGACAATCAAGGAAGCAAAAAACCCGATGGATTTATGATGCAACCATCGGCGGCCATTAGCTCGTTTGCCGTCATTCTTCAATGATTGTTCTGTGGCGGCTTCTGGCCGATCCAAGGCATTCAAAATCTAGCAGGGTTCGCATCGAACTTATTGGCAATTTTTCGAATGGAATGTCCGATAGTTTTTAAATCGAAACCAGTGGCTGATTTTTTCCAAATGCTGCCCCATCATACACCAACACTCTCAATAGACCTTGATCTAATGATAGAGTCACAACCCCGCTTAAAACCCTATCAATAGACCTTTATTTGCATTATGATAGCCACTCTATCACAGCATCTTAAATTCTATTGAGAGAAATATGATTATCGGTTACGCCAGAACGTCGACTACTGAACAAATCGCCGGGCTTGAAGCACAACTTGGGTAATAATCAACAAAAGGCTCTAAAGTTTCACAAGATTTATCAGCGCATCCGCCGTGATAACGACAAACGTCGGTGCAATCACGCGAGCTGATGAAATAAAGCAGGGCTGAGCGATGATCCATTACCCTTGCGATTGCCGCTTTTAATATCTTTTTAGGGTCAGCGTAGGGTGGTCGAAAGTATTAATCGCCAAGTCATCTTTCGTTGCTAAGAATTTCAGTTTCTGAAGATTAATCAATTATCAATCTAATTTTCTTAACTTATGCCGGAACCGGTTTGCTTCACAAAATTACAGTAATCCAAGTATTGCCGCCTTAACAACGGTTGCGGTCTTGTTGTATGTACCCAATTTTGCCATCGCATTATTTATATGAAAATTTACTGTTCGCTCTGCAATGCACATGATCATGCTTACCTCACCTGATGTTTTACCTTCTGCCGTCCAGCGCAGCACCTCGATTTCTCGTGCAGACAGCTTTAGAGTGACCTCTGGCATCAGCTTAGGCAAAAGCAGCCGCGACATGCCTTGGTGTGCAGCCTGAACCAGCCAAGACATCATCAACGAAAGGTCCCTTAGTTCTTTGAAGGAGAGGTTATCATGCGAACGAGCAAGTGTGAGCAATCCGCCCACACCCTTGGCATCGTAACACGATTGCGCCCAACCAACCTTTAGACCGTGGGCGAACGCGTCTTCCCAAAATGGTTGGCAAGTAGTATAGACCTCGTCTGTCCACAGCAAAGGCATCACCGAGCGCTTGCCGTGGGTCACGGTGGGATCTATGTGTAGGTAGTCTTCTTGTAAGTAGCGTTGTTGCCAGTTTTTGGGGTAGTTGTTCAGCATGAATAATTTGGGTTCGGAGATAGGCAAAGGCATCTGCGTGCCATAAGCGCAATACTCAAACCCCAGTTTCTTAGCTGCACTGGACAACGCTGCAAAAATACAGACTTCGGTCTCAGCGCTTAACAAAGATTGCATTAACGTTTCTTGGAAACAATTCACGAACTCTCCAAAACTTGATATTCTGAGTTTTTCTTCCTTACCATTTGCAGAAACACTGGAGCTGGCACCAGCAAAAAACAAGAAGAAAAATGCCGCCAACTGCCAAGTGTTCTCAGTCTTGACCCTTATAAAAATACGTGTGTTAGCAGGGTCACCTGTCAACTTTAATATTTCCGCCAATACTGAATCAGGAGTACCATATTAAAATTACAGTAACGTTACATTTTGCCGAAGGGTGCCAAAGTATTATTTATGAATCGATCTACAGACCAATCATGGAAACAGGATTCTTCAGCGGGCATTAATATGTTACCTGTGTCGATCGATGGTTATATTCGTCTTTCGTTTGCAAAACTGCAAGCTGTCTCTTTAGTCCACCTGATTTCAGGTCTTGATGAAAACTCTCCAGCGGTAACCCCTAGTGCTGCAATAGCAACGGAAATTACGGGTTACACCGAATGGGTAAATACTAGCATCCCAACCATCACGATCGGCTGGGATTGGCAAATGAATGCTGCCCACAATCATATCCTGCCACGCAGAATCAACGAGCCGCGTAGCAACATCATGCTGATAGATTCAACCGGGAGGGATATTGGGCCTATGAAAACAATGATCATGCTTGAGGCACTCATTGATGAACTAGACTGGCCGATTGTGGTACGAAACCACATTGACATCCGCTACGGAAAATAAATCATTCCCCCAAGCCGCCCTTCCTTAGAACCACACCTGTCAACTTTGACAGCTATAAAATACACAAAAATTAAATTAAATTCACCCTAACACTTTTATTCAGTTGGGGGATTGATGAACTTTAGTTCAGGCGTAACAGAAGAGCTTTCAGCAGGCTTATTCAAGAAAGTTTCAAATTATCGGTATAAGTTGTTTGTCACCACGCTTGGCTGGCAGCTTAAAACTCAAAACGACATGGAACTTGATCAGTTCGATCGTCCTGATACTGTGTATGTCGTCGCCCAAGACGAGAATGGTCAAGTCAATGGTTGCGCTCGACTACTCCCTACCAATCGCCCCTATCTCTTGGGCGAAGTTTTTCCTCAGTTACTTAATGGCCTGCCGCCGCCGAATACGCCGGATGTCTGGGAATTGTCTCGATTTGCTGCGATGGACTTCAATAACCAAACTTCCTCGGCATTAGGGCAATTTTCCTCTCCCCTAGCAATTCAGTTGCTTCAAGAGTCGGTGACTTGTGCGAGTGAACATGGTGCGAAGCGACTGATTACTGTCTCGCCAATTGGAGTCGAACGATTGTTGCGGCGAGCAGGTTTCCAAGCGCATAGGGCTGGCCCACCCATGATTGTTGATGGGCATCCGATCTTTGCGTGTTGGATTGAAACTAATACCTCGTTAAAAATATAGTTAAACCGTATTACCGGCTTTTTTTTATCTTAATAAAACAACTTAGCCAGCGGTTGCCTGATCATGTAGATCATTGACATTTGCAAGCCGACGATCGAATTCGTCGGTACGGAAAATCTGATGCTGATGATAGACAGAATAAGATGTCTGGTGAGAAGAAGAGATACAACATACTCGGAGATAGCATGGCGATTACCATTAAATCAATGACCCAAAGTATTAAACAGAAACATGCCGAATTGACCAATCATAGGATATTTGGAGCGGTCAATTCAATTGCCGATTTACGGCTATTTATGGAGTGGCACGTGTTCGCTGTTTGGGACTTTATGTCCCTGGTCAAACGCCTCCAATGCAATTTGACGAACGTTTCTGTTCCATGGACACCTCCAGCAAACTCCAATGCAGCAAGGCTGATCAACGAGATCGTGTTGGGCGAAGAGTCCGACGAGACTCCAAAGGGAAAGATCAGCCATTTTGATCTTTATCTCCATGCCATGGAGGAGATCGGCGCGTCGACCGAACAGATTCGCAGCTTTATCACTCTCATACAGAATGGCAATTCAGTCGAAAGCTCATTAATTAGTGTCGGCGCAGCAAACCCGATACAACGGTTCGTAAATTCGACAATTGAAATTAGCAAATACGGAAAGCCACATCAAGTAGTCGGCAACTTTTTCTATGGACGGGAAAACGTTATTCCGGACATGTTCCGATCTTTGCTTCAAAACTGGAACATCGAACCAACAACAGTTCCGACTCTCTTATTCTATCTGGAACGTCATATCGAGGTCGATTCTAACGACCACGGGCCGGCAGCTGAGTCGTTAATCAGGGAAATCACCAATGACGATCATGCTCTAATTCAAGAAGTGCTCGAAGCGGGACTAAATGCGATCGACGAACGGAACCGTTTTTGGGATGGACTTGAGAATCAAATCACCAAAGATTTAAAGAGTGGATACTACTGCGTAAAGAAAGAAGCTATGGAAAAAACCTTTAATACTGAATCCTTTCCGTGGAAGCAACCGACAGATTTTGATGATGGCATCGAACAGTTTATCGTCGAAGACACCTTGAATCAGACAGAGAAAAATGGAATCAGGACTCGTTTCGTGCGCTTCGCGCCAGGCGCTCGAACGAAGGTTCCGTTTGTTCATGACTACCACGAGGAAGTTTTCCTTGTAGAGGGAGATCAGAGTTTGCTCGATAAAGAGTCGCTGAGCCTGTTAGATACTTACAGTAAAGGTGCATACTTCGTCCGGCCGGCGGGAACATACCACGGACCATTCTCGAGTAACGAAGGCTGTCTTCTGATGGAAGTCCACTACTACTCCGCACTTGAGGGACGAAGTTCATGAGCGAACAGCCATACGTAAGTCATTCTGATAGTTGGGAAAGTACAGCAACAATTAGGAATCGTCCGAGACGAGTAATAGAGGACGATAATTTGCGATACTACCCTATGAACCGACAGCCCTTGTGTACACATCCGGTCATAGTCCAGTTGGATCAGAAAGTGCAAGACCTGATTCTCGTTCAGAGTCTGTACAAGTACATCAATGACATCATTATCTTCGAGACTGAGATTGTGAACAAAACTGCTCGAGAAATTGCCAAGGGTAACTTTCCATTTTTGTTTCCATTCGATTGCCGCTACGACGCAATGTCCGTGGTTATTGATGAGGACTATCATGCGTATGTCGCGATGAACTACATGCACCAGGTTCAGGAACGAACAGGTATTGCGCCTATTGAACTGCCATCTGAAATCGAGCTTTCAAGAGCCATTCCGAGAGCCCTGTGTACACTGGCCCCGCAGTACCAGGCCGGAATGGAATTAATAGCTGTTGCTATCTCTGAGAATACGGTTACAGCAGAAGTTGCAGCTTTTTCAAAAGACCCTAGTCTCAAGAGATCTGTGAAAGGCCTGATGGTAGACCATCTAGCCGATGAAGGGCGGCATTCAATCTTCTGGATCAATCTGGTGAAGCACTACTGGGCCAATATCGATGAAGAGGCACGAATCGTTATCGGCGGGGCTATTCCTGGCTTTATCGAGGCATACCTAACGAACGAAATTCAGATGTTGTTTGACCATCGCCTAGTTGAGTCATTGGATATTTCTGAAGTCCTAATGGAAAAAATTCGTGAAGACATCCCGACATCGTATCCAATCACGAAGAATCATCCAATGATCGCGAATATACGAAATTTTCTTAAACGGAGTGGATTATCTCAACATGAAGCCACGCGTACTGGTTTGAGTCGTTATTTTTAAGGAGGTATTGGGCATGAAAGTTCTCTCCATCGGTTTTTTGGGTGCATCGACTCTGGCTACAACAATACTAAATATGCTTTACGACTTGGGGCACAACGTCGTTGTTCTTGCTGGGTCTGGCCGCGAGTTAGTAACTGCTGCAGAGGAGCTGGGTATTCAGCGACATACAGCCAAAGATACCCATATCGCAGGACTGCTCGACGTGATAGTTGTGTTCCCGGAGTCAGTGGGGAAAAAGCTGCCGAAAGACGGAACGTTGATTAAGCTCTCGCTATCAGATGTTTTCGTCAACACAGAGAGACACGGTGGCGTCGTATGGAGATTTTGCACCAACGATCAGCAGACAATATTGGCTCAAGGAATATATAAGTTCGGCGACGAGATATGCGGTGCAAACATAGTAGGAGGGATAGAACAGCTAGCAGCCGACCTTTTAATAAATTCAATAAACAACGCTGCAAAAACCAACGGATTATGGCCCGATGCAGTAGCGACTGCATTACCCCCATCCTGGTCGACAGAACTCAACATGGCCAGGCTCTCCGTATGGCACAAGTCCAATGAAACGGTTAAGGAATATTCCGAGAGAGGGTCAATAGTGCATGGCTTTAGCGATGCAGCTGCGAGATACGCATCAAGGACGGCTTTGATCGATGAAAGTAATGTAATTACATATAGAGAACTGTACAACAGGGCTGTTTCAATTTCACAAGAAATTACTGAAATCTACTCCGAAAAAGGGTTGTCACTTAACAATGAAACCTTAATCGGCGTTGCTCTGCCAAAGTCCGCTCGTCTCTACGCCACAATCCTGGGCATCCTTGGGGCGGGCTGCGCCTATGTTCCATTTGATATTACGCATCCTCAGGAACGTCTTCGCGCAATTGCAGCAGATTCGAAGCTGGACTATATTATTTGCGATAGCAACTATGATTCCGGCTTATTTAGCGATGAAGGCGTTCAGCCACTCATCATTCCAGAGTTTAGATGGAGTCCGGACATGTCGGTGAATGTTTCCGCCTTTCCGTCCGCAGAACTGTTGCTGCGGGATACTTCGCGTTTAGCTGTAGTTATATATACTTCCGGCTCTACTGGCAAGCCGAAAGGAGTGATGCTTGAACACCGAAATCTACTCAACTTATGTGAGTGGTATAGACATCACGTTGAATTAACAGAAGAATCTCGGCCTTTCCAGTTTTCAACTATCGCTTTTGACGCTTCCATTCTCGACATTTTCCCAACGTTACTAAGCGGAGCCAGCTTAATCATTCCCTCAGAAGCTGACCGACACGATTTTCTACGGTTGGATGAGTTAGTTAGAACCCACGAGGTTACACATGCGTTTCTTCCACCAGCTTTGTTAGCGGCTCTTCCAGATTTCGTCTGGCCCACACTTAAGCATCTTGTCACTGGTGGTGATATCTGCGACCCTGATACTATTTCCAAATGGAGCGCATCACGAAAGTTCCATAACATTTACGGTCCTACAGAGTGTACCGTTCTTGCTACAACTGTTCTTTTCTCGGACAGCAGTTACAACAGGAATATTGGAAAACCAATTTCCAACACTGGTTGTTACATTCTCGACGAGCAGTTTAAACCAGTGAGTACTGGTAAGGAAGGTGAGCTCTACATTAGAGGCCGTGGAGTTGGACGAGGATATAACAGTGAAAAAAACCTCACTGAAGAAAGGTTCTTGAGAGACCCATTTTCCGGCGAACCTAGCACAATGATATATAAGACAGGAGACATTGTTAAATGGCGAGATGACGGTAATATTGAATTTATAGGCCGCCGAGACACGCAGGTAAAAATACGCGGATTCCGAGTAGAGCTGGGCGAAATCGAAAATGCGATTCTAGATACCAGGATTTTTAGGCACTGCGCAGTTGTAGTGGATGAGTCAAAACGGATAAGAGCCTTTGTGGCTAAGCCATACAAAGGGGACGCAGATGAGGAAACAGTAAAGCAAGCGCTTTGCCAAGTTTTGCCTGAATATATGATCCCCCGTTTTATAATCGTTCTGGACGAACTTCCTTCTACTGATAACGGTAAGATTAACCGGAATAGCTTAGCGGGGATGGATATTTCGAAGTCACTTGTCACCGGGGATGAACTTACCGAGACAGAAAATAGGCTTCTGGAAATATGGGCCCTCGTACTGAATATAGACACCAATGAAATCGGAAAGAACGATTCTTTCTTTGATTTGGGCGGACATTCTCTTCTTGTGTCAAGAATGATATTAGCTGTAAAAAATTCATTCCAGGGGAACGCGACGCTCGCCCGATTCATGGAGCGCCCAACCATAGCAGCATTGGCTTCTTTGCTCACCGATAGCACATTGAAAAAGGGTGCCCAAATATCAGAGGCGGTATACGCCGACATGATCCTAAATCCTTCGATTTCGCCAGTAGGAGAAGAAAACCCATTCTTGCGTAAGCCAAAGGCGGTGCTTTTAACAGGAGCGAATGGATTTCTTGGTACTTACCTATTAGAGCAGCTTCTCAGAAACACTAACGCCGTAGTTTATTGCCTCGTGCGAGGGAGTTCACAAGACGAGGCTGAACAAAAGTTAGCGTTATCTCTACTGAACAATAGGATTGATTACCGCGTCGATAACAAGCGCATCCAACTGGTCGTTGGTGACCTCGAAAAACCACTGCTTGGTTTGGACATTAGTCAATTTGAAAAACTCTCGTTAGAACTTGACGCCATCTATCATAATGGCGCTCATGTGAATCACGTCTACGACTATAAGTATCTGTTCAATGCCAATGTCCGTTCAACATTGGATGTATTGCACCTTGCCACTCATAAGAAGAATAAATCTGTGCATTACATTTCCACGTTATCTGCGGCAAGCAAGTTTAATGAGGCAGGATGGTTAATTGAGGATGGCCCGGCAGAAATTCCGCCAGCCTTTGTTAACAATGGATACAACCTCACAAAATGGATATCGGAACATCTGGTCTGGCAGGCAATAAGCCGCGGGATTGACGCTACCATTGTTCGCCCCGGCAATATTAGTGGCCACTCTCTTACCGGCTTATGCCAACCAGATAAGAACCGCATACTGCTAGTGCTAAAAGGATCGGCACAACTTGGAATAGCACCAGCTTGGGATGCTACATTCGACCTTTGCCCTGTTGATTTCTTGGCGAAAGCAATAATCAACTGCACATTGAGCGACACGAGAGACACGAAAGTTCTGCATTTTCACAACCCAACGCCGCTTGATTGGACGACATATGTAATGGGCCTAACGCGGATAGGGTATGAAATTCAACTTGTGGACCCCGGACTGTGGCGTTCGAGACTGCTTGATATCGATGAGTCCAATGCTCTCTATAACGTCGTGTCGTTCTATCTTGACGAAAACAATGAAGATATAGGGGATATATCCAGCATTGAGCACTCACGCACTGAATCCACTTTACAGAAAGTTGGAATGGCTTACCCGAAAAAAGACAACGCTCTCATTGATCGCAATCTGAGCTACTTAGTGGACTGTGGCTTTTTACCGCTTCCTCGCCAACCTTCTACTGAAAGATCGTTTGTAGCTTAATATTATAGTTCCTGCAGTACTTCGTTTCATGCTTCATTTTTTCAATTTTAATAGGGGATCGACATGCTCAAAAAAGTAGACAATCAAATCCAACCAGATACTTTGATTCATAACCCTGACACACCGATTATTCGTGGAACAGTGGATCTAGATGTACCATCATCAGCAGCTTGGGAAGTAGTCGGGGATTTTGGTGGGTTCGATAAATTCATTACCGGGTTGCAGCGGATTGAAATGACGGGGACGGGCGTACGCTCAATTCGTAAAAAGTTCTTTGCCGACGGCAACATCGTCGTGGAGCAACTTAATTCTCATGTACCAGAGCGGATGGTAATGACATGGAGCTTACTCTATACCACATTCAATATCGGAAACCTCTGGGCTTCTATGCGTGTTGAGCCCTGCGGAGAGCATGCTTGTACTGTGATATGGGATATTGCCGGCGAACCGTGGAACGGTGATAAAGAAGCTCAAGAAGACTTCAATGCGTTCGTATCAGGGTTTCTCGATATGGCAATGGCGAACCTGCGGAGTATGTTTAATAAATAGACCGACAGATCACTACTTTGGCGGTTCAGCGAAGTAGAGGACCGATACACCGAGGCATCCTCTTCAACTATTGGCTAATCCTTCTTGTATGCATTTTGTACATATATTCGAGCGCACAGCCTGCGAATTGAAGCTAGAACAACTTGTTGGCGAACGGCGTTTGGTTTGGCCGACAAACCAAATTGTTGAGGAAATACTTTCGGTCCGCGAGCTTGGGAGAGTTAGAAATCCTTGTGTCATTAAAGGACGTTTCGGAAAGCCCTATCTACTCTGGCCACGTTGCCGCTGGCAATTCAGCATATCACACGGTATCAATAACTGGTGGTGTGCGTTCGCTGAATCGAGAACGGTAGGTTTAGACGTAGAGGAAATTGTCCATGGATTAAGTCCAATGTATGAGTCAAATGAGCTAACTGTGGATGAACGTAAGGAATTACGGACTCTAGATGAATTTGAATTTCCGACCGTATTTTTGCAGTACTGGACGCTTAAAGAGGCATACACCAAGGCGCTAGGCTATGGATTGCTGGTGCCATTTTCTGAAATCGATGTGCGGATTTCTTCTGGCGGTCACGTAGTGATTCGAGATCAGGATCCTGCGAGGGAGATACTACTGGCAAATCTTGAGCTGTTATCGATAGATTTGGGTAAAGAGATCCTGAGTCTCGCAATCCACCGAAAAAGCCGCGGCGAGCCAATAAGTATCGTATTTCACGGTCGCCGTAGCGCTGAGCTCGCTCAAAATAGTGCTGTAATCGGATTCTCGTCTACCGGGAGAGTGCAGTTTTATAATGGCATCCAGTTTTCCTAATTTAAGAACACACATATGGAAAAACTATGACAGAACATATTCAAGTATTGTCACTTCCCCTAACCTCAGCGCAACTCGAATTTTGGTGCGCCGCATGTGAGGTAGAACCACCAAGTGCCAGATCTTTCGCTTCTGAGTACGTCGAAATACATGGTCCAATCTCCACGCATTTATTTCAGCAGGCTCTAACCCATGTAGTGGAAGATAGCGAGACCTTGCGTGTTAGTTTTGTTGATACGGTAGACGGACCCAGACAGATGATCTATACGGCTTCCCCTCACTGGGAGCTTCCATTCCTTGATTTGACATCCGATCCCGATCCGAAAGGCGCAGCCATTGCATGGATGGAGCACACCTTAGCGCGGCCCCTCGAATTGTCAAAGTGGCCCCAATTTACGTTTGCGTTGTTCAAGATAACCGATAACCGCTTCTTCTGGTTCCAAAGCTACCCCCACATCATGATGGACGGTTTCGGGTTAATGCTTATCGCCAAACGCGTTGCTGAAATTTATACTTCCCTTGCTGCCGACGAGACACCTGGGGCGCATGATTTTAAACCATTGAGTGTTCTCGTGGAAGAAGATGAAAAGTATCGGGCATCTGGACGGTCATCGATAGACCAAGGTAGATGGCGAGAACATTATGCCGATAAGCCATCATCAATAACACTTGCTGGAAAACCTCTGCTGCCGTCCCGAGACAACATGCAAGATCTAAGACGCACAGTATACCTTTCTCCCGGCGACACGGATAATTTGATGGCGATTGTGAAGAACACGATAAAAGTCACTTTGGCACAATTTATTTCAGCAGCGACAGTGGCCTATGTTAGTCGTATAACCAGAAAAACCAACATCATTACTTTGGGACTAGTTTCTATGGTTAGGACAACATCCAAAGAACGCCGTGTACCTGGTATGGCTGCAAACATATTGCCGTTTCGTCTGAGTGTGCTTCAAAGTATGAGCATTACCGAGCTCAGTCGACAGGCCGCCACGGAATTGGCTCTAATTAAACAGATCCAACGTTATCGTGGAGGTGATCTCGGGGGCGAGCTTAGTTCGTTGAAAAATAAGCAGGGCGTGTTTGGGATGGAAGTCAATGTTATGTGTTTTGACTACGATCTGCATTTTTATGGGTACTCCAGTACAACTCACAATATCGCGGCTGGTACAACGGACGACATAATGATTAACGTATCCGATAGGCGCGATGGTTGTGGATTGCGAATCGACTTTGACGGCAGTCCACAGTATTACACTATCGACGATCTGGATAATCACCAAACATCCTTTTTAAAACTCCTGATGTGTGCCGTAGACTTTCCTGACACGCCTCTTGAGGATCTGGATTTCATTTTGCCTCAAATGCGAGAGAAACTAACCGCTTGATTATTGAATCAATACTCTACTTAAAAGTAGTTACCAACGTCTTATAATAAATAGGAGTTTAAAATAAATGGCAATCGAAGAATCCTGTTTTTGGCATCCACGTCAGCATGCAAATCCGATGATGAATAAGCCTCCCGTCCGAATCTCGCGAGCGGAAGGTTGTAATGTTTTCGATGATCACAACCAGCGGTATCTTGATGGAGTCTCCGGCCTTTTTAACATCAACATCGGGCACGGTCGATCCGAGGTGAAGGAAGCGATTGTTAATCAGCTGAATGAGCTGGTGTACTATCCCATCCTTGCAGGTTTTAGCCATCCGAGGGCGGAAGAGCTATCTGCGCTACTAATAAACATGCTTGCGCCGGAAGATATGAGTAAAGTGGTATTTGGTTCTGGTGGTTCTGATGCAGTTGAGACAGCTCTAATGATCAGTCGTCAGTACTGGAAAGTGCAAGGCTGTCTCGATCGAACGAAATTTATATCGCTGAAACGGAGCTATCATGGATCAAATTTTGGCAGCGGCGCTATTTCTGGAAATACATCATATCGCCGTAACTATGAGCCGGTTCTGCCAGGTTGTTTTCATGTAGAGACGCCATACCTTTATCGCAATTCATTCACTGATGACCCTGATGAACTTGGTCGTACTTGTGCGGACCTGTTGGAGCGTGAGATTCTGTTTCAAGGCCCGGATACGGTAGCAGCGTTTATTGCTGAACCGATACAGACTACGGGCGGGGTTATAGTTCCTTCCGAAAATTACTGGCCATTGGTGCGGAAAGTCTGCGATAAATACGATGTCTTGCTGATTGCGGATGAGGTAGTCACCGGATTCGGTCGGACCGGAAGCATGTTCGGTAGCCGTGGATGGAAAGTAGCACCGGACATTATGTGTTTCGCCAAAGGAATTTCATCTGGTTATGTGCCTCTCGGAGCTGCAGTATTTAACCGCCGCATCGAGGAAGGTCTATCTAAAAACACCAACTCATTTGGGACCATTATGCATGGGTATACCTATGCAGGGCATCCACTCGCTTGTGCTGCGGCTCTTGCCAATCTCAACATTGTGATCAAGGAGGATTTAGCAGAGAATTCGGCCGTTCAAGGGAAATATTTACTAGAAAGGCTTAAGCCGTTTGAGGAAAGATTTTCTGCGGTGGGCGAGGTCCGCGGTAAAGGATTATTAGCCTGTATTGAACTTGTCAAAGACAAGAAAAGCCGCGAAGCTGTTTCTCCCGCTGGAGGCTATGCTACGGCGCTTTCGGAAGCGGCAAAAGATGAGGGGCTTCTACTCAGAACGATTGATGGTAATAAGCTTCTGCTGGCGCCACCGCTTGTGATACAGCGTGAAGAGATTGATATTCTGGTGAGTGCGCTTGATACCGCATTCGAAAGGGTTAAGCCCAGCTGATGGTTTGTTTAAACAAACGACTCAAAAGTCCATAGGCATTATAAACGACAGCGTTTGTAGTCACAAATGAAAATCTGAAAAAGTGGCTCAAAATTAATGGCCATTCCTGGCTCAGTTTAATTGGCCATTAACAATCCCGATAGAAGGATTTTCCCCCGTTCGGACAGCAGATATTCAAAACGTAATCATTCAGTGCGGTTGGATCGAAAGTGGAGGTTCGTCCACCCTCTGACAGCGACTAGGCACAGCTTAGCTTCCCACTGACGTCGGTTTTTACAATCCGTTAACACCGACGTAGAAAAGTCAGATGCAGTTAAAATAAGTACACGAAAATCAATTGCGAGCCGGTGCTAATAAATGCAAGCATTGCAAATAACATAAGCCAGAATGTACCCATTTGCAGTTAATCTGAGTCGTAAATAGCGTCAAATGCGAGCATGACTGTTTTTAAACGTGAGCCTTTACAACTAGGGGTTAATTAATCCAAGCTACGAAACTATGTGTATATTCCTCCCATGCAAAGATATTTTGTTTCGACATACTCATTAATCCCATCTTTTGAACCTTCCCGTCCAATTCCCGATTGCTTCATACCCCCAAAAGGGGCTATCTCTGTTGAGATTAAGCCTTCATTGATACCAACCATGCCATACTCAAGTCCTTCTGCAACCCTCCATACCCGTCCAATATCTCTACTATAAAAATATGCAGCTAATCCATAACATGTGTCATTAGCTATGTTCAAAGCATCGGTTTCTGTTGAAAAGCTCATAATTGTAGCCACTGGGCCAAAAATTTCTTTATGTATGATTTCCATTTCTGGCAAAATGTCACAAATTACGGTTGGTTCATAAAATGTACCACCTTTCTTATGTCTTTTCCCTCCAATGACAATGCGTGCACCTTTATTAGCAGCATCAGCTACTAAATGTTCAATTTTGCATATTGCTGCTTCATTAATCAAAGGTCCAATATCTGTTCCTTCTGTGAACCCATCTCCCACTTTTAGGGTTGATACCTCATGGGTCAGGCGTCTCGTAAATTTATCATATATAGCATCTTGAACAATAAATCTATTTGTGCAGATGCATGTCTGTCCAGCATTCCTAAATTTTGATGCTATAGCACCAGCAACGGCTAGATCAATATCTGCATCATCGAATATTATAAATGGTGCATTCCCGCCTAGCTCTAAAGATATTTTCTTTATAGAAGTTGAGCATTGGCTCATTATGGATTTGCCTACTTCTGTTGATCCAGTAAATGTAACTTTTCGTACTTTTTTGTTTGATGTTATCTCCTCGCCGATTTCAATTGATGCACCGGTAATAACATTCAAAACCCCATTTGGTATACCCGCTCGTTGTGCTAACTCGGCCAACGCTAAAGCCGTGAATGGTGTTTCTTCAGATGGTTTCAATACTATAGTGCAGCCACATGCTAACGCAGGTGCTAACTTTCTGGTAGCCATAGCGATAGGAAAATTCCATGGTGTGATTGCAGCAACGACACCAATTGGTTGTTTAATAGTTAAAATTCTTTTGTTCTGATCAAAAGTTGGTATTACTTCCCCATAAATACGTTTACCTTGTTCAGCAAACCATTCAATAAATGATGCTCCATACCTGACTTCATCTCTAGCTTCTTTCAGCGGCTTTCCTTGTTCAAAAGTAATGATTTTTGCAATGTCATTAAGGTTGTTGATTATAAGGTAATACCATGACATCAGGATAATAGACCTGTTTTTGGCGGTTAGTGACCGCCACTCATCAAAAGCTAAAAAAGCCGCATCGACAGCCATAGCAGCTTCATGTTTCCCCATATTTGGAACGCATCCAATGCACTCACCATTTGCAGGATTTGTTACCGATATTGTTGATTTGTTGTTAGCCTCAACCCAGCAACCATTGATATATGCCTTGTTACGCAGTAATTGCTTGTCGGCAAGATTTGTTGATATTGAGTTCTTCATCGTTGTAAAACCTTTAGCTTTGTGGTTACAAAATCCAATATGTCTAAATGGATTGCTATTATTAATACGTTAAATTTCGTTCCCTAACTGAGGGGATGGGCACTACGACGGCATCTGGAGATGCATGCAAAACCGTGGAGATTATTCCGATATTTTATTCAAAATAACTGTTTTCAGGTGCTTTGCGCCAGTGTACCTGTCGATCCATTAACTGTTCCCTATTTTGCATGCTCTCCCAATAGGCCTGATCTTTTGGCCCCCAAAATGAAGAAATCGTTGTCGCACCTATAAAACACCAAACGGGACTGGAAGCGCATAGCACACCAACAAGCCCAACCAATTCAAATTGCGGTAGCTAAAAAATACTACAAACGATGCAAGAAATTCGAGGGAATCTTTACATTGTCATTGTTGGTACAGTTTTTCGCTTGATAAATGGAATTACCAACACAGTTACAGGCATTCAAAAATGCATGGGAAAGAAGTTTTAACAACCAAACATGTAAATATTTTGACAATGGAAGTTACTCTGAATAAATTAAGGAATGAGAATGAAAACTAAGAAATACCCAAACCATTCAAATGCGAATGGTGGCTTAGCCTCCCTAATCCAGGCCGAAAAAACCGATGTTTGCAGTTTCTGTAATTTATGGTTGCAAGTCGCTACAGCTAGTCCAGTCTAGCCCAAGCCGGTTAACCCCGCTCACCAATGCCTTGATCGAGGCTGTCACGATATTAGCATCTACCCCAACACCATAACATTCGCCTCCTCCGCCTAGCTGAGCTACCTCGATAAAAGCGCAGGCTTTGGCATCGCCACCTTCTAGGCTACTGCCCATAGAGCGCTCTTCATAGGTATGCACATGGAGATTGGCTACGAGTTCGCATAGCGCATTAACAGCAGCATCAATTGGACCATTGCCTTCTCCTGCAAGTAAATGAGTCGTACCGTTTATATCAATCGTCATATGAATTCCCTGAACATTACCATGCTCTAACAAATGATGTTCGACATAGCGCAGTGGCTTTTTAGGCTCAAGATAGGTTTGAATAAACAATTGCCAGATATCGGCAGCACTCATTTCTCCTCCGAAGCGATCTGTATGACGCTGTACCTCGCCGGAAAACTCGACCAGCAGGCGGCGGGGAAGTACCACATCGTATTCGGTTTCCAGCAAGTAGGCGATGCCTCCTTTGCCAGACTGACTGTTTACGCGGATTACGGAGTCGTAGTTACGGCCCACATCGGCTGGGTTGATGGGAAGATATGGCACGCTCCATATAGTGTCTGGTTTTTGCAGGGCAAAACCCTTCTTGATGGCATCCTGGTGGGAGCCAGAAAATGCCGTGAATACCAAGTCTCCGACGTATGGATGCCGAAGATGTATAGGCAACTGATTACAGTATTCAACCGTGCGAGCCACTGCATTGATATCGGAAAAATCAAGTCCAGGAGATACTCCTTGTGTATAAAGGTTAAGGGCGAGGGTGACGATGTCGACGTTCCCGGTGCGCTCCCCGTTCCCGAAAAGACAGCCTTCGACGCGATCCGCCCCGGCCATCAAACCTAATTCGGCGGAGGCTATAGCAGTCCCTCTATCATTGTGATTATGAATACTGAGGGTAATGCTATCGCGTCGTGCTAGATGGCGATGCATCCATTCAATTTGGTCGGCGTATACATTCGGAGTTGCAACCTCTACAGACGACGGCAAATTTATGATGATCTTGTTATCTGGCGTTGCACCCCAAGCGGCTGTTACAGCATCACAAACTTCAAGTGAAAATTCGAGCTCAGTTGCGGAGAATGTTTCTGGGCTGTATTCGAACACCCAATCTGTTTCCGGTCGCTCAGCGGCCAACTGCTTGACAAGGCGTGCAGAGGAGACGGCCATTTCCAGGACTTCTGCCTTGCTCATACCGAACACTATTTCTCGAAAAGGTCTCGATATAGCGCTAACGACATGGACAATTGCTCGGCGCGTTCCCATCAGAGATTCCATTGTTCGGCGAATAAGATGCTCCCGCGCATGTGTAAGCACTTCTATAGTAACGTCTTTCGGAATGTGATCACCCTCAATGAGCTGACGTACGAAATCAAACTCTGTCTGGGAGGCAGAAGGAAAGGCAACTTCAATTTCCTTGAAACCTATCTCGCAGAGCATGCGAAACATACGCATCTTGCGTTCCACATTCATCGGCTCGATCAGCGCCTGATTGCCATCGCGAAGATCTGTGCTCATCCAGATGGGAGACGTAGTGATGGTTTTGTTCGGCCACTGGCGGTCGACGATATTCACCGACGGAAACGGACGGTATTGGGTGGCGGGTTGCTGTAACATGATGGCTCCTATTAATTTGCTACGAGTTTTGTTGAGCTATATTCTACTCAAAAAGGAGAGTAATTTAATTGCGTAATATGGCTTTATATAATACATTATTAATAGATTATTGCTCATAAATGTATTTTATTGTAATATTATTGCTTATAATAGACAAATTAGGCAATGCAATGGAATTCGACCGTTACGATCAGCAGATTCTTCGCCTATTGCAGAAAGATGGGCGTCTCAACAATCAGGACTTGGCAGATCGCATCGGCTTATCTTCCTCTCCCTGCTTGCGGAGGGTTCGTGCGTTGGAAGAATCTGGCATCATCGTCGGGTATCGTGCACTCTTGGATGCTAAAGCGATGGGGTTGTCACTGATGGCCTTGATACACATTTCCATGGATCAACACACCCCCGAACGCTTCAAGAACTTTGAGTCGCGGGTAAGTGAAATTTCTGAAGTGATGGAGTGCCTGCTGATTACGGGTCAAGCTGCCGACTACCAACTAAAAGTAGTGATCAAGGATATGGATGCATATCAGGAACTTCTTCTCAACCGCATTACTCGGATAGAGGGAGTTACGGGAGTGCATTCGAGCTTCGTCCTGCGACGGGTTGTTGACAAGACTTGGCTGCCGGTCAACGAGATATAGGCTCGCCGTCCTTCTTCGATTGAGTCTTGGCCAGCTTGGACTAGCGGGGGCATTTGAACATAGAATTACGGTTTCAATTTAAAACTCTACGTTATCAATAAGATAATATTATGGGGTTATTTAACCTAAAGAACAATTTGTCTCCAGCTACCTCTGTAAGCCTTGGTATCCGTAGCTTACAACCTAAATATCGATTTTGAAATATTCAATCAGTTTTTTAATAACCGCTTGAATATTAATGATATCTCTTCTGTTATAAAATTCATACTGAGGGGCGAAAGCTCAAACCCTCGTAATTTTAATAACACCTTCTAACTTGATCTGTTACTAGATTTTTATGATAAAAATCATTCTTTTTTGCATCCGTTTTTTGAACAGAATGATCTTTAACCCCGTTTGATATTTTTTTACTGCACTATTGGTCAATACCCAACACCCTTTTACCATAATCTCTTAACGCACCATTGGGGGCAAGGTAACGATAAAGAGTGGGCTTGGTGATACCCAGCTCTTTGCAAAGTTCGGAAATAACGGTTTCTTTTTGACCCATTGCCGATTGAGCTAATCTTACTTGAGCTTTAGTTAAAGCGAATTTTGCACCGCCCTTTCTCCCTCTAGCTCTGGCTGCCGTTAAAGCCGCTTTTGTTCGTTCACTAATCAATTCCCGTTCAAATTCTGCCAAAGCAGCAAAAATTCCAAAAATCAACTTTCCACTGGAAGTGGCGGTATCAATATTTGCGCCTTGTCCGGCCAATACTTTAAAACCGACACCTTTTTCGGATAAGTCATGAACGGTAGTCACCAGATGCTTTAGATTCCGGCCCAGTCGGTCGAGTTTCCAAACGATCAAAACATCACCCGCCCTTAACGCCTTTAGGCAGGCTAACAAGCCTGGACGTTCGTCATTCTTGCCGGATGCGTAATCACTATAAATATGATCGGACGTGACACCCTGCTCTATTAGTGCGTCGATTTGAGGATCAAGAACTTGAGAGCCATCCGATTTTGAGACCCGTGCATAGCCAATTAACATAGTTTTACCCGTTTCATAAACGACCGTTTGTGTAACTCATATTTTGACAAGGTTATAGCGGATTTATCAGTAACATAATAAGTTAATCTAACAAAGTAACATAAACATGATAAATTGTATGTGAAACTGCGGCGGCGCAGAAGCTCTATTTGTTTTCATGCCGAAATAATTTTAGATGCCCAGAATTAAGATTCTCAACACCACCGAAAAAAACGACTTTGAATCGCCGCCGGTGTTTAATAGTGTTGATCGTCGGCGATTCTTTACCCTACCGCAAATGCTCAATGAGGCAATGGAGAACTTGAAGTCTCCAACCAATAAGGTCTGTTTCGTGGTGACGGCAGGCTACTTCAAAGCTAGGCATCGATTTTTTGCTCGACAGTTCCATCAAACGGACATTGCATATGTTGCCAGGCAAATAGGCGTACAAACTGATGACGTTGATAGGAGCGCCTATGACAAGGCGAGCTATCTTCGCCATCAACGCATTATTTTGAATTACTTCGGTTTTACCCTATTCGATACTGCCGCAAGGGCATTTGCCAAACACGAAATTTTAATCATGTTGCGCGTCCAGTTCAGGCCAAAAATAATTTTACTGGACACTATGCAGCTATTGACGCGCAAGGAAATTTCCCTGCCTAGCTATAACGTACTGGCCGCTTTGATTGTCGAAGCGATTAATGAACATCAGCAAGGCCTAAATGAAATCATCAAGACCGGCCTAAACAAAGCCCAGCAAGACATGCTTGATGCCTTACTGGAAAAGGCAACAGGCGCAGGTTCTGATGATAAATGGCGTTATCAAATTACGCTGCTTAAAAAAGCGTCCCAATCGACCCGACCGTCGAAAATCAAAGCCAATCTTGCCGATCTACAGAATTTGATGGCACTTTATCTCGAATTTAAACCCGTAGTGAATCAGCTTGGTTTAAGTTATGAATGCTTGCGCTACTATGCCTATTCCGTTGTTAAAGCCCAGATTCACCAGGTTTCTCGCCGGGCAAAGGAGGATCGTTATTTACATTTGATTGCTTTCATTGTTTACCAAACTCTGAAACTGCAAGACATGTTAATTGATGTCCTGCTGTTGGCCGTCCAATCCGCGATCAACGCCACCTATAAAGAACATAAGGAAATCTGTTACCAAGAGATAGAAAGCCGGAATCAGTCCGTCACACAATTGGTTGACGGCCTGCAGAACGATTTCATAAGCACCCTGGGTACGATCAAAGCCATCATTGCTGATGCTGGATTAACCGCAGATCAAAAAGTGGTGGCAATAGAGGTGGCCATTAATCGGCCAGCATCCAAAAAAACTGGTATCGAGCAGCGAATCAACGATTTCAAGGATGAGCTAACCACTCTTCAGCAGCAGGGCATCGGTTACTATGACTTACTCGAAAAACAATCTCTCAAACTACAAGGTCGCGTTGCCGATATAGTGCGGCAGGCGATTTTTGATTCAAATTGCGGCAAGCCATTGTTACTGGAAGCCATTGTGCATTATCAGAAAAGATCTGGAAATATCGACAAGCAGGCACCGATTGCGTTTTTAACGCCGGAACAGCGTAGTTTGATAGTCGCTCAAGACGGCAAGTTTCGGGTGTCTCTGTATAAGGCGCTACTTTATCTTGCGGTTGCGGATGCTGTCAAATCCGGCGTTCTCAACCTGCTTCATTCAGAAAAATATCGTTCCCTGGATGATTATATGATCCCAAAAATCGATTGGGATGCAAACCGGGATGAATACATGCAACGGGCAGAATTAACCCGCTATTCTGATTGCCAGGCAACCTTGAAAGCGTTATCGCAGGCCGTTGATTTCCGTTATGAGGAAACCAATAACCGCTTTATAGCCGGCGGCAATCCATACCTGACGTTTCGCAGTAATGGCACATTCCATGTCTCGACACCCAAGCTTGAGGAAGTGGATAGCTTGGCATTAGGTAGCCTATTTCCGGAGCGGAAATACATCCCCTTGCTTGAAGCGTTGGCAACGGTTAATAACGCGACCGGGTTTCTTGAAGAATTTGAACATTGGCAGATGAAGCACCGGCACCCCAAGCCGGCTAAGAAGGTTTTCTTCGCGGGAATCATGGCCTACGGCTGCGATATTGGCTACCGTAAACTGGCGCAAATTTCCAAGCAGATCAATGAAAATGAGTTGGATAACACGCTGAATTGGTATTTTTCGTTGGCTAACGTCCAAAGCGCGAATGACCGCATTTTACAATTCATGGATAAAATGGAAATACCGGATATTTACCGGAATCAAGCCGGCCAGTTGCACACCTCCAGTGATGGGCAAAAAGTCGGGGTGTCTGTTGATTCACTCAACGCCAACTATTCCTTCAAATATTTGGGGAAAGACAAAGGCGCAAGCGTAATCAGTTTCATCGACATGCGCCAGATGATGTGGCACTCAATGGTTATCAGCTCTGCTGAGCGCGAAGCCCCCTATGTGATTGATGGCCTGATGCACAACGATGTTATAAAAAGCGATATTCATTCAACGGATACGCATGGTTATTCAGAAGTGATATTTGCCGCCACTTTTTTCCTGAACTTCACGTTTGCACCTCGCATCAAAGGACTGGGCCGCCAAAAGCTGTATGCGTTCAGGAACGGAAAAACAAAAACCACGGGGCAAGACACCCAGGGCTTTCAACCTGATCGGTATATCAATGAGGAAATTGCTAGCACCCAGTGGGATGAAATGTTGCGGTTTATAGCAACAATTAAGCTAAAAAGAACGACAGCTTCGCAGCTTTTCAGGCGATTGAATTCCTACTCCAAGCAGCACCCGCTTTATAAGGCATTGAAAGAATTTGGCAAGATTCCTAAGACGCTGTTTATCTTGAAGTATGCAGACGACCTTGAATTCAGGCAAGCGATTGAGAAACAGCTTAATAAAGTCGAGGGGGCGAATAAATTGTCCAAGGCGATTTCACTGGGTAATGATCATGCGTTCTCTCAAGGTGAAAAAGAAGACCAGGACATTGCGGAAGGCTGTCGCCGGCTCATCAAAAATACCCTTATATGTTGGAACTATCTTTATCTTGCAAAGGAACTCGGTAAGGATAATAACGAAGAGCGTAAAAAAGAACTCATGGAAGCCATCCGAAACGATTCCGTCATGCGGTGGAGCCATTTTAACTTGCAGGGGGAATATGACTTCTCGGATGA
Source organism: Gammaproteobacteria bacterium (assembly GCA_018830325.1). GTDB lineage: Bacteria > Pseudomonadota > Gammaproteobacteria > Methylococcales > Methylomonadaceae > Methylotuvimicrobium. The sequence goes on along the minus strand of JAHJSQ010000112.1, from coordinate 6,909 downwards.
AAAAATGATTGATTCCGTCGGGTTGTAAGCTCTCACAAAACTGCCATTAAAAGCAGTCAGAATTTGAGAGATCAAAAATCGTCTATAGACCATGGTGGTCAAGAGGTTAGCTAAAATCCCGTGAAACTTTAGAGCCTTTTGTTGATTAGCACCCAACTTCGAGAACTCGAAACGGCTCAGTGCAAAAAAATCTTTCAGGAACAGGTTTCCTCGGTTTCCGTCCGGGCTCAGTTAGAAGCGGCCTTGGAGTTTACCCGAGAAGGCGATGTCTTGGTTGTGACAAAGTTGGACCGTTTGGCTCGATCGGTGGCGGATCTCATGGCCATTATTCAGACGCTGGAAAAAGCAGGCCGGCCTGCGCATTCTTAACCTGGGCATGGATACGCAGACGCCCACCGGCAAGCTGATGCTCACCGTCCTGGGCGGCGTTGCTCAATTCGAGCGGGAAATCATGCTGGAGAGGCAGCGGGAAGGCGTCGCCAAGGCAAAAGCCGCTGGCAAGTATAAAGGCCGAAAGCCTTTGGCCACTGAATTGCGCCAGGAAGTCGTTGAGCTCGCGGCCAATAGCGTAACTAAAACGCAGATTGCCCGGCAGCTTAATATTGGAGAGGCCAGCGTTTACCGGATTTTAGCGGATAATAGAAAGCACTATTGCTCCGTAAAAAATAAGAGCATTGTATGAGAATGGTATTGGTTCCGCCGATATTGAAAACCGGACTGGGAATTGGACTAAAATTGGGAAGCTCTAAATCGATTCAAAGCCATGCCAGCTGTGGCGTTGAAAAAAATCCTATGGGACTTTGGTGTCGTTTGTTTAAATGCGCCCAGTAATGACAAAAGAAGGAGTGAGAGTTTGGTTTTAGTTATCATGTTCGGCTTTGCATCCTTTTTTTTGGGAGGGTTTTTTAGCACAATTTTTTTTCTTTTGTCCCAAAAAAAACGATGCACCTTTAGTGCCTATTTTTTTTATTAATACTTATTGCCGGTCTCGCGATACTTGGTAAATCATTAATCGCCTCTAATACGCTCTCTATAGGCAAACTCATGAGTTTATTTTTCATAACTTTTGTTGCTGCTGGCATACTTGCATCGGTAGGTTTATCTAAATACAAAGCATCCACTCGAATGAGTTGAAAATAAAAAACCACCGGCTGTTAATTGCGCCTTAACATAGTCTCTAACGTACGTTTCCGTACCACTGGACGTCAAACCCCGTGTTGTACTCGCAAACCTCATTTTTATGCCTAACGAATAAGGTTAGACCCGATTGCGTACGGCAGCAACCCGTTCCATCTCCAAATAAGTCAGTTCGCCAAACACACCATCGACGTGTCGCAAGTTGTAGTTTCTCTGGAATCGTTCAATTGCTTCGACAAGCGTATCCGAAAGATCACCGTCAATCGGACCATCGTAACATCCAAGTTCATGAAGTTGTTGTTTCAGCTGTGTTACCGTCAGCGACCAAGAATCGAGGAAGTATCGCGTATTTTTCTTTAGGATATCCAGACGCTGCTGATCTGAAAGGCCCGCTACCCGTTGGTTCCATGTGTCCCAATAGGCGCTTCGAACGGCAAGAGTGTTGTTATCAACTTTGACCAATCCTGCGAGGACAGCATCAACTGCATGAAAGAAATCCTGCCGAAATGTATCAACAATGCGGCGCACCCCGTCGGTCCAGTCGAGCGAAAGATCGACCCATTGAAGATTGTGGAGAGTCTCGCCACCGCCAATGTCGCGGTTTGGAATTGTACCTCCATCCAAAACGACTGGAATGAACCACGACCGATCTGTTGGACGAAGACGCAATTCGTCAATTGCCAGCGTCAACTCCTCGTTCATATAGCTGCGCTTTCGCGCCTCATATTCGCGTGAGAAACATGGAAGAAAGAGAGCGCCGTTCTGTATGGCCGTACGAATCGCGTCCTTCCAACGGGTACCTGGGTGAATCTTTTTGCGATCGAGCCAGACGCTCACGGAGTTGCACTCAAGATCCTGCACAAGGCGATTGACCTTATCAGAGTTCTGCCGAAGGTAGCAAATGAAAACGTGGGGCATAGTTTTTTTCAGAGCCTACAAGTTGTTAACCTGTTAACAATATATCTACCACGAAACCTGGGCCACAACTGGATGGTCGGCTTCAGTAGGAAAGCTGTCATTCACAATGTCCAAGTTTAGCTGCGAAGGGAAACAAAGTTCACTGAAACAAAAGACGATAATCTTATGTTAACGCCCAAGCCTACGTTTATTCCATTACCCTCTGGAATCTACGGCCAAAACTTTATTCAAAATTTCGTGGATGAAATCTGGACGCATAGTTACATCCATGAACTGGATATGGGTATATTCCACTGGGATTTCGCTGAGGTTTTTGCTCAATGGAAGGATAAAATCGTGTTGATGATCATATTTCATAGCGGCGCGCACCATTTCGAGGAGGCAGTAGTCACTTTGGAAGTATTCATCTGACCATACTGGGACGAAAAACCGGCTTTGCTCAATGGCATTGATAAGTTTTGTATGCCAACTTTCACCTATTTTGATGCTATCCGTGTCAAAAAATATGCGTAGCGGTGTTCCATCCGACTTTCTAGCTCGGCATAGTGGTTCGTACACATGAGTTTTCACCCATTCCAGGTTTTCAGAGGGGCGGCGCGAGTAGCTTATGAATACGTCGTAACATTCCGCCTGCCGGTGTATAAGGGATGCCATATCGGTCTCCCAAGCAGTTCTTCGACGTTCTGAAAAATGGCGAAATGTTGCTAGACCCAGGGTAGTCAAGACGCTCATGACGATCAGGCTGATCTGCGGAAAAATTTTTCCGGCGGCTAAAAGCAGCGCCACGGTCAGCGCAAGCAAGCTCAAGGACAGTAGGAGTGCAGCCGAGAGCCTCCATGCAAGCGACAACCGCGCAGTTTGTCTGCTATTGAAGCCAAGCAACGCCAAGCCGCCAAACACGAACATTCCTGAGAGCATTGTGACCGAATGATCAAGTACTTCTGAATGGGTTTGTCCCGAATCGAGAAACAATAGGTCGTTCAAAGCCCAAGTTAGCAGTTCTGGGCCGGAACGGCCGTCTAAAGGACGGTCTTTTTCCAGACTGCCAATGATCACGTAGTGATCCGAGAATGTTGGCGCTGTTGGCGTTTCGTTCGCTGTCTCACGCCGAGGGAGGAAATTCAAGCTACCGGCATCTGTGAATTGTGCCCGCCAAATATGGGCATCAACCGCCGAAGCTTTACCCAAGGGAACAATGATCGGAGGCCCCTCCCGCAACTTATAGTGGCCGGGCTGGTCTTCCGTTATCTTTACTGCTAGTGCAGGCAGACGTTGACCTGATGCGATTTCCAGCTCACGGTCGTAGAGCAGCATCGGGCCGTAAGTCATCATGACGGTATGGCCAAAGCCCTCCAAAAGCTCCCGATAGGTTTTCGGATCGTGTCGCTCCAGATAATTCGGATCGGGTTCGTCGGAATTCTCCCTGCGAGGATCCACCGCGGCATAGACTTTGATATTTTTATCCATCAAGGCTTCCAGACCTGATTGCACGTTTTTCAGACCGCGAGGATCATTCTGAATGGCGATGTCCAACACCACCACACGAGGACGATGTTCCGCTAGACAGCTTAGTAACCGGCCTAGGTTCGCCCTAAAGCCGGTCAGGTCGGTATTCTCGCTTTGATAGGGCAGGTCGATCAGCACCAAATTGCGATCGAGCTCCGGGGGCTCGTTTAAACCGCTGAGGGCGCCATAAATCCGCACATCCAAATTTTTCCACGGGTTCCTCTCCAGGGTAGGCGCGGAGTACAAGTAAAGCAATGCGCCCATGATCGCCGCATAACCCAGCAAATAGCGTAAGCAAATACTCAGAACGTGGAAACGAAGTCGTAGCATCGAATAACTGGGGTTCGTCTAGGAATTCTATTTTGCCTATATATCAATTTTCAGATGGTCTACTGCCTATGGTCTTGGAATTAGAAAGATTTTCGTAAATCTCAGCCAGACTTCGTTCGGCTTTGGTATTCTTGCCTACGGCCTGAAGATACTTTTCGAGGATGGTCGCAGCGTTTTGAAACAGGTCAATTGACCGTGTGTATTCGTGCAACCCTGCATAAGCTTGCCCTAAATTGGAGTAGCTGGCTGCTACAACCTTTGGGTCAATGTCATTGGGGTTGAATTTTGCAAAGACCGATAAGGAATGGTTACAAGTCGAAACCGCTTCTTGATAATTACGCAGGTGCAGATATACCTCACAAATACCATTATATGTTTGCATCAGTTTCGGATAGCGTTCGTCAGCGTGATTTTTCAATTGGATCTGTAAAGCTTCGCCATACTGTTCGATGGCTTCTTGGCTTTCCCCTAGCCCCAAATAAGCACGTCCCAGCAAATCATAAGCCTCAGCAAAGTCTTCCGGCATGGGATTGCCTTTCAAGTAGTTCTCTGCAAGTTCCAGTGTTTTCCTAGCATACTGAACGGCCAGCTTATAGTCACCTAATCCAAGCTGGGCATGACCCAAATGAAGGTAATACTCCGCGTTCATCACATCATTTTGATCAAGACCTATCTCCTTGGATAAGTCTTGCGCCTTGTCCGCAATAACGATCGCCCTATGATAATCGCCTAGACCAATATATGCTCGGCTCAAAAAAAGTCTATTGGTGACAACTGTCAAGGGACTTTGGTTAAGAACTAAGCTTTTTTCAATCGTCTCAATAGCACTCTGATGATAACCCAGTTCATTAAGGGCAATCGCTAGAATCATATATGCCGCAGCCAAACTCTCCTTGTTATCCGCGTCACTCCTTAATTGCACAGCTATAGCCCGCTCCATATAGTTGATAGTCTTGCGGAATTCGCCCAAGCCTCCATAACCCATTCCAAGGTTTAAATAAATGCTAGCAATCAATGGGCCGTGCTGATCTTCCTGGTACGGGTGTGCGATCGTATAAACATCATAAGCCTGGCTGGCATAAACGATTCCATCACGGTAATTTCCTAGGCCCACGTAAGCTATTCCCAGCATGTTTAAAAATCCTGGTCGCCATAAGTCATACATTGGTTTCCCTTCAACGATATTCCCTTTTGCTTTAGAGGAAGCAGCCTCTAGGCCCTGCTCGAAATACGGTAATGCCTCCCCAGGCTTTCCAATTGTGAGCATAATTGCTCCAAGATTTAGTCTGCTAGTCTGGATTCGATCATAATCGCCGCCACTTAAGTCCTGCTCCAATTGCTGACGGTAATAACTCTCGGCGTCCTTATACGTCTTAAACTCCTTGAGATAGTCTGTCATGTCTAGCGGATAAGACACAGAGCGATTGGTTTCAGAGTCGATGGTTTCCACTTCATGGATATTGGCGATATCCTGATTACCTTCGTCAATACGGATTTTTCCGAAACGAACGATTTCTACGCGACCATCTTCGGCTTCAAACTGGATCAGCTTGCTCGCGTTTACATCCGCACTGAAGCGAGTGCCTTTGACGAGGGCGACAAAACGACCTTGATGGTCGACTCGAAAAAAGCTCAAGTTCTTTTTTACGACGTCGAATAATGCCCGTCCTTCCCGCAAAATGTAGGATTCTCCCGCAGTATTTATCGTGTCGATAACCAATCGACAACCGGGATTAAGAATGATTTCACTATCATGATTAGATCTCAGAGCTATGGTAGTACGAGCAGGGGCGATAATTTCTGTACCACTAAGGAACCTTTGCCCTAATTTTACTCGACAATTTTCGGTGTTTTTCTTCCCAGGTGGAACAATCGGCACATCGGTGATTTCTGAAAGTTCCTCGCCTACAACCTGAAGTTTAGTCACTTCTATGACTCCATCTTTCTCACCGGTTTGTTGAGGACAATTATTCGCCTCCGCAGAAATGGGGGGACACAATAAGAGTAAACATACCAGACTGCATAACACGTTGCTTTTCTTCATATAAATACCCCAATGACACCGCAAAATGACGAGATCGGTTTAAACCTGAAAGCTTTGCTTGGTCTGAAATGATCAGAGAACATCGGCATCGAAGTTTTCATCTATTTTTCCTTTATCCACAGATGCAACCATAAATACGGCATGAAAATGTTATTCAGGCGACGAAGCTTCTCTTTAAATAAGCTTGATGCCCTTGATATGGTGTTCCAGATGATACGCCTCCAATTGCGTGACATCGATGGGTCCACTTTACAACACTCAGATCTAGATAACCCCTCAAATCGGTGGTTAGAAGTCATATAACTGGACCTGGATGCAGCCAGAGCGAGCACTTCAGAACGAGCCGTCGGAATAGGTTAACTTGAGAATCTCGACCGATCTAAAAACAGCGAAAAACATTCTCAATGAAGAGACTTTGTTAAAAATAGCGTAAATTAGGAACGTTAACTCAATATTCCACCTTAAAACTCGGACTATCTTCCGGCCGGCTATGCCGCTTATCGTAAAGCCGGGTAGTCGATACATTCGCATGGCCTAGCCATTCCTGGACTTTGGCGATATCGGCTTTGTGATCGAGCGCATTGGTCGCGGCAGTTGCTCGCAGCGAGTGCACGCAAAAGCCGTGGGTGTCGAGCGTGATGCCGACTTGTTTGGCGTAACGCATGACCACATCCCGATACACGGAACGCGGATTGAGTGGTTTATCGAGGATGCCGGTTGCGTTATTTTTCACTGGCCGAAACAGCGCACCCTCCAGATCTTCCCCGTGGCCAGAAGTTTCCAGATATTCGGCGATTAAGCGTTGAGTTTTCGGCTCCACCGGCACGAAGCGTTCTTTTTTCCGTTTGCCGTGGACATGGAACATCATCACGCCGGATCTTCGTTGATAATCTTTGACACGCAGATTGCACAGTTCCTGCCGGCGCAGACCATGATAGAGCAGAGCGGCTAAAATCGCCCGGTCGCGTTGCCCT
>JAHJSQ010000111.1 GCA_018830325.1 Gammaproteobacteria bacterium | reverse complement strand
TTGACAGGAAACCTGTCGAACGAATGGCCCTCAGTCCGCTTCGCTCCCTGAGAACCAATCGTTCGACAGGACGATTTATGCCTGATAACCCGATACTCCGTATCCATTATCAAGCAAAATCGCCTGTCAACTCGGCCATTAGGAAGGTACGATGGAAAAAAATTGCCGTAATTGTCACTTTCTCTCAAAAGAATGTCGAATTGAAAATTCAAGTCAAGTTATTAAATTCTCCTTAACAAAGGAAGAAAGGGAAAGCATTAAAACCTCGCCGGAATCTTTTGTAAGCTCTCATTACTCTTTACTGTGTCACATGGGAGTCTGGGATGAAGGGGTGTCAGGATGCGTTGCCGAACGTGACTTTACTATTAATAGAACCAAAAGAAACTCAAACTGTTTTTTCTTTCCACATCAACAGTCAATGTTATATGGTGCTGCATGTGAACTGCAAAAACGTTCAGCAGAAAACGCGCAACTTAAAAACTGCCGTTTACCGCAACGTTATGTTTAAGGAGTATCTAATTTGAGCACTGTTTCAAAATACCCAACACCAAAAGAATTTCTAATTGATTTACCACTGTATGAAATAGTTACTTTTGAAGATGAAGATTTAGAGGAAGGGAGAAAACTGTACTGTTTTAATGAAACTCTCGATACATATTGTCCCGAATGCAATCAACATAGTATTTTTTCGCGCTTAGGTAATTACACAACTACGAGCGACGCTAGCGTATGGGTTGATCAAGGGCGCTTTGTAATATCATTAGGTTGCAGTAGGAATAGATCGCATACGTTGTTCTTCCTATTTCAAGCCGATGGTCAAACCATTCAAAAAATTGGACAGTTACCTTCAATAGCATCGTTAAATCTATTTGATGTCAAAAAGTACTCAAAAGTACTCGATAAGAAATACTTTCAAGAATTAACAAAATCTATCGGGCTGGCTTCACATGGTGTTGGGGTTGGGTCTTTTGTTTACCTAAGAAGGATATTTGAATTTCTAATTGAAGAGGCTCATGGAAATGTGACCAGCGTTGAAGGTTGGAATGAATCAACTTACACAACAGCAAGAATGGCTGAGAAAATCGAGATGCTAAAAACTCAATTGCCAGATTTTTTAGTTGAAAATAAGTCCATGTATTCAATTTTAAGCAAAGGTATTCATGAGCTAAGTGAAAATGAATGTCTGGCAGCATTCCCTGTCGTTAAGCTCGGAATTGAAATTATTCTTGATGATAAACTTGAGAAGATGAGAAGAGAACAAAAGTTAGCTGAGGCAAAAAAGGCAATTGCATCTTTAGCTAGTAGTCTTTAAACATAACAAAGTTGTCAGCGCGGACAAAAAACAGTTGGCTTGTTTCGCTTCGCTCCACAGTTTAGCCAACAATTTTTTGCCGGTTACAACGGCGTTAACCCGAGAGAGTAACCATGACCACAAAACAAATATCAGAATCAGAGTACAGGGAAAGCTTCCGAGATAAGCATGAAGCCGCATCGGAACACGCTCTTGATATTAGGAAATTTGCAAGCAATAGGGTCAGGTCCTGAGGTATCCCCACTAATTACGCCTTTTCCAGGGTTCTGAAATAATCAACCAAAAGAGCCTGAGCGTGTTCCAATAAATTTTCCGGCAACTCAAATACCACATATTGACAGGCGATACGGGCAAGAAAAATGACTGAATAAGGTGAACGATCGCGATTACTGCAGACTTTTATTTGCCGTTCGATGGCTGTTCCTTTTAAGCCCAGCCCGATCAGCCAAAGCGCAAAAATGATAAGCGCCGCAATCAATAATAAATTCGCGCGCCGTTCGGCATTTATCCGGCTGTCTTGAGTTAAGTCGGCGCCGTAATGCGCACTTTTCGTATCTCGGAAACCTTCCTCGATTTGCATGCGCGAGCGATAATAATTTACGACGTCAACCGGCGTATAATCCTTCAACGAGGGCGAAACGACCAGTAACCAGGGCTCTTTTTCGCGCGCGGCCTGTTTTCGGCTGGATCTGGATTGAGCGGGTCGGTGTTGAACCGTCAGGTCTTTACGATGTTTGGGAGCACGGTAAAACGCGACTAAGGTACCGGGTAACGGATTACTGCGAACCCAAAGCGCCTTGCCCAGGCATTTGGCTTTGCGTGTAGCGCGAGCATACAAGGATTTGGCTGGGAGCCATTGCTTGGACTCATCGGCCCAAGCGATAAAATCCCGGCCGCGAATCCGCCCCAACCAATGCCAATTGAGGGCTTCGACGGCCCGAAAAAACGGGGTGCGAAACCCGGAGTCGGCGACAATGATGGGGGTAACGCCAGGCGGCAGAAGCTCCTGAAGACGACTCAGAAACTGCTGCTGAACCCGGGGATTCCCCAGTTTTTTGCGCGGGTGGACTTCCTCGTATAAGGTAATAGTGCGCCCGCCGGTCGGTAGCGCCGCGCGTAACAACTGCTGACTTTGATCGGCGGTGAGTGGTGACCAGTCGACAATAACCAAAGGCAAGGCCAGCGACTGTAGTAACCACTGCGTCATAACCCCATAGAGCTTCTGTCGCTCAGACTTGAGATTGGAATTGCCGAGAAGACGGTCGATGCGCTTGATTTTATGTTTGAGATAGGCCGGCCCGGAAAGTGCGCGCCCCAGAGCCGTTAGCGTCACTGAGGTACCTTTCAGGCCGGCCTCTACGGTGGCCATGAGCGCTTTAAGCCGGGTTCGATGAAGCTCAGGAAGTGCCTGTTTGATCAAACGATGGAGTAAACTGATGGTCGACATAGGGCCCCCACGGCGAAGCTGAAAGATTACGAATTTCAGCAATTAGACCCGAAAAACCAATTTATCGATCAATTTTTAGCTATAGCAAATTGTTTTATATGGCTATTTTGTGGGGATACCTCAGGGTCAGGTCTATATTCATAGCCTTTTCTGAGAGCAACAGGGTCATAAGAGAAACCAGGGCAAACGCATTAAAATAATCAACATATCAATATGTTATCCCGTTACTCAGAACGCTTAGCCAATTTGATTTAACTTATGGTACCCTCCCTGGGCCCCGTTAGGCCGCGCCGAGCACTGGCGATTTTGCCGAGAATAGCCCGTTAGGGGAGCGGCAGGGATGCCGCTCGTTTTCGGAGGGCTAAGGATAGCCCTTCCGAAAATCCTCGGCAAAATCGTCAGCGCGCAGGATGCAGCGGCCTCCGGGTGTCTTTTCTTTTGGATACTTTTCTTTGGACAAGCAAAGAAAAGTATCGCGGTTGTCGGTCCGCGAACCGACTGCACATAAGCGTCGCGATAGCGACACAAAGCCTTATTTAGGTTTCAAACAAACTAAACCTTATAGTTAATCAGGAAAAAAGGAATATTTTAGCTATTTGATTTTCTATAGTGTTTTAATGCGTTTGCCCTGTAAGAGCAACAGGGTCAAAGAGCAACAGGGTCAGGTCTTGAATTTTGCAAATATGTGCTTGCATAAACGAGACTTGATACCAAATTAAAAGACTTGACCCCATGCGCGCTGCTTCGCTCTGGGTTAATTGGCGAGTGATGATCGACGTTAGTTGTGAAGCGTTATGGCGCTATAGCGCTAAAGTGCTATAATCGGCAAAAAAGAGGTGCCTTTTATGAGTGAGTTATCAAAAAGATCCACGGTTTACTTCGAGCCAGAGATTCACCATGCCCTTCGGGTTATGGCTGCAAACACGCATCAATCTGTCTCCGAATTCGTCAATGAGGCGGTTCGTATGGCCCTGCGCGAAGATCAAGAAGATCTGAGTGCGTTTGAAGAACGGGCGGCAGAGCCAACACTGAGCTATGAGGAATTGCTGGAAGATTTAAAGTTACATGGCAAATTATGAAATTGAGTTCAAGAAGTCAATTACCAAAGATCTTCGCGCTATTCCAAAAAAGGATGTCAAGAAAATACTGGAGCGAATAGATGCCTTGGCGGTAAACCCAAGGAGCGAAGGCTGTATCAAATTGTCCGGTCAGGAGCGTTACCGCACTCGGCAAGGCGTTTATGGGATAATTTATGAGGTCAAGGATGCCGAAATTGTCGTCGTTGTGGTCAAAATTGGGCATCGTTCCCAACTCTACAAAGACAGCTAACAAGGCAAATTCACTCGGACGGCAAAAAGGGAGCTATGGGGCAGGTCTTGAATTTTGCAAATACGTGCCTGCATAAACGAGACTTGATGTAAATTTAAAACTTGACCCCGTGCGAGCAGAAGAGAGGCCATTCGGCGTTAATCAAGTGGGCAGAGTTGTTGAAGCCTGAATACCTTCGCCAATTAGGCTAAGTAATGCATTAGCTCTATTAGTTAAAGCTGAAGAGGTAAAGATCGACAACTCTGACCTTTTGATTTCTTAACACTTGTTAAACCTCAAAAACCGTTCTTTATCCGGCTATACAGCTTTGCAATCGCTTAACAAAATTTGTTCTGTCGCGGTATGGTCGGCGGCAAGAAATTTCAGAATGCCGGAATCGCCTTTCGTATGCCAACGAAGGCTTTTTTGCTCGTCCAATGCAATATACAGCGCGCCGGAAGCTGCTTTCCGAATCTGCATTAAACTTAGCAAGCCCTGGTAATAAAGGGCGGCGAACGATTCCCCGGATTGTAAGTTTAAATAAGCGACCTGCAGTTCGGTGTCGGGATGGCAATGATAAACGACTATTTTGCTTCGCCAGCCGCTACCTTCGATGATACTGGTTGTAACCGGTGTGCCGTCAAAATGTAAGGGGTCTAAGGAATTGCGCTTAACTTGTTGTGCACAGGCCGTCAGTAATACGGTTAAACTGATCACGAAAAGAATTCTACTCATAATTAATCTCTAGTCTTGAATAGCAGGAGCGGCAGTAGGCTGTCGAAAAAAGCCATTTTAGCTAATTGTTGTGTTCCGGCTTTTTAAACTGAAATATTTTTGAAATTGTTGGTGTTCATAGGCTATTAAGCGCTAGGTGTAGGGTGCGCATCGCGCACCTGGGTCGGGCACTTGTCGGTTTGGCACCGTGGAAAGGTGCGCGATGCGCACCCTACGGCGCTCAAAATACCTTGAAAATTGTTGATTATTATAGGCTATAAAGCATCATTTATTTTCTCAAAATCTATAAAAACAGTCATTTTATCTGACATTAAAATCAGTAAATCTCGACCCTCTAGGGCGGCCGTTATCCCGATAGAGATCAATACCCCGCAGCCTCTATACGTACATGCCGAAGTTTTAAGCACAAAAGGTATACTTATATTTTCATTGCTCGTCTAGCGGTTTTATATGCAAAATACCGGTTCAGATGGGTAAAGCCTTCAACAAATCCTAGCAAACTGGGGAGAAAAGTATGATGAAACGATGGATTATTTTTGTGTTATGCAGCGTGCTGATAGGGTGCGCAACTGATGTTAGCCGAGAGGAAAACGACGACGAGCAACAATTTAAGTGGGACAATATTGCCTGGCAATTAGAACACTTTATCGAGCCGAACGGCGAAACGACAAGTGTCAAAGATGGTACGATTATCGATGCCTTGTTTACGAAAGGTCAATTATCCGGAAGTGGCGGTTGTAATCGTTATTTTGGGAAATTTGAAATATCTGAAGAATCTAAATTAATGGTCAGCCCAGTTGGCTCAACGATGATGGCTTGTTCAGAGATTATCAACGAACAAGAGCGCCGTTATTTCGATTGGCTCGCTAAAGTTGGCGGCTATCGCTACGATGAAGGCGCTCGATTACTGACGCTTTCGGATCAAGAAGGAAATCCATTATTGGTGTTCAAAACAAAAAACCAGCCGACGTTGGAAAAAAACCAATGGCAGGTATCCGGCATCAACAATGGCAGGGGTGGTGTGGTATCGGATAAAAATACCGCTTTAGCGAATGCGTATTTTGCCGATGGCACTGTCCAAGGCAAAGCGGGTTGTAATCGGTATTCGGCGGCTTATACAAAGCAAGATGAAGAACTCAGAATCGATTCCGCGCAAACGACACGAATGTTTTGCGCAGAGGATGGTGTCATGGAGCTCGAAGCGAATTTTTTGAATGTCATGGCTCGGGTCGTGCGTTATGAAATCGATGGCGATCGACTAAAACTACTCGATAAGGATGGGGCGTTGTTGATTGGCTTTGTCAGGAAATAAAGTTTGAACATCCTTTTCCAGGAAGTTATTTATACCATTTGCTAGCCCAAATTCGGCACCGGGTGTCCTTTGACGGGCAACCCGGTGCCGAATTTGGATTCTATGATGGGTAAAGCTTTCGATTCCTAGAGTAACGTTCATGAAGGCCTGGCCACCACCCCGGGAAATGAAAGCTCTCTGGGGGCGGAGGATGCGGTCACTCACCCGACAGGACGCCGTGAACCCAGCACCTAAATCCAGCACCTAAATTCCATAGGTCTTTGGCAATGATTCAAAATCATGGCTTAATTTAGGTGCTGGATGAATTATCCAAGATAGTTAACCATAGCCAATGGACTATGGAATTT
>JAHJSQ010000110.1 GCA_018830325.1 Gammaproteobacteria bacterium | reverse complement strand
CGGCAATCGATTGAATGCTTTTATCACCGCGTTGCAATACTTTGCTCAGGGCTTGCTCTTTAAATTCTTCACTATAACGGGTTTGCATTTTTTTACCTCTATAAAATTTTAGAGGCGACAACTAGCCTGACACAGGGGGCCGTTCGGCGGCTTCCCCCGAGTGACGGCAAAAATCAAAGCGCTCGAAAATGAACTCGACAATGTCGTGAAAGTACATGCCGGCGATGCCATCACCGGTACGTTATATTACACATTGTTCAAAGGTCAGGCTGATGCCGATTTAATGAACACGGCTTGTTTCGATATTTTCGCACTCGGCAATCATGAGTTTGATGACGGCGATGCCGCTTTGGCGCAATTTCTCGATTGGTTGAATTCGGACTCCAACTGCGATACGGCTACGGTTGCGGCAAATGTTGTTCCGGCCCTCGGTACACCATTGGCGGCGAATGCTCGAAACGACTATATCGAACCCTATGTGATCAAGGAGTTCGATGGTCAGCAAGTCGGGTTTATCGGTATCGATATAGCCCAAAAAACCCGAGTTTCCTCGCAACCCTTCGAGTCGACGGTCTTTCTTGATGAAATCGAAACAGCTCAACACTATGTCGATGAACTGAAAGCTAAAGGCATCGAGAATATCGTGCTGGTGACTCACTACGGTTATCAAAACGATATTAATTTGGCTAATCAGATTTCGGGGGTCGATGCGATTATCGGCGGAGATTCGCATGCTTTACTCGGAAACTTTAATGCTTTTGGCCTGGCTTCGTCCGGTCCTTATCCGACTTTGACCCTGAACAAAGACGCAGAACAGGTTTGTATCGCTCAGGCTTGGCAATATTCGTGGGTTGTCGGCGAATTAAACGTCACTTTTGAGGACGGTAAATTGGCCAGCTGCGGCGGCGTGCCATATCTACTGCTAGGAGATACCTTCACGCGAGGGTCGGGTGCAAACAAGACCGTGATTGCAGAACCCGAAGCAACCGAAATTCGCTCGATCATCGATGCGGCTCCACAACTAAACATCGTAGATCCGGATCCCCAAGCGCAAGCAATTTTGGATAGTTATGCCGGACAGGTTACCGAGTTTAGCAAGGATATCATCGGCGCAGCCGGCGAATGGCTCTGCGAGCGTCGTATGCCGAACCGTCCTCGCAGCGGCAGCCCGGAGTGCGGACAAGGATTACCGGCGGATGCGGTGGCTGATTCCGGCGCGCAACTTTCCATCAATGGCGGCTTCATTCAGCAAATCGTTACCGATGCATTCCTCGCCAGAGCCTTCAGAGCCGATATTGCTTTGCAAAACGCCGGCGGGGTTCGCATTCAATTAGCACCGGGCAATATTACGATCGGCGATGCTTATACCGTGCTGCCGTTCTCGAACACGCTGGTCGAGCTCGACCTGACCGGACAAGAGGTTGTCGACAGCTTGGAAGAGGGGTTGGGTAATATCTTGGATAATAATGGCTCCGACGGCGCTTACCCCTATGGTTCGGCGATTCGATGGGATGTCGACTTGACTCAACCGAGAGGCCAGCGCTTCAGCAATATCGAAATCAAAAAAGACGGCGTCTGGCTGCCAATCGATCTGAATGCGACTTATGTCGTCGTCACGAACAGCTTCCTGGCGGGTGGCGGCGATGGTTACGCAACTTTCAGAAAAGCCAGTGATGAAGGCCGGGTAACCGATACCTTCATTAATTACGCGCAAGGCTTAATCGACTACTTACAACAAACGCTAGGCGGTGAACCGGTTAAAGTTCCTGCGCCGTCCGAATTTTCAACGCAGTCGATCATCACACCATAAGCAAGCAAACCACTCTATCCTCACTGCCGGAATCCTATGTACAAGGATGTACATTTTTTCTCGTGTTCATAATCCGCTTCTTCAGAACCGCGCAATCCCCGCACATCTTTCGAAAACCTTCGGGAAGCTTCTAAGGCTTGTATCTATTGCGTATTACTTTTCATCAAAATGCCTTCGAACCGTCATCATTTTATAACGATTCGAGAGCAAGCTTTGCTTGATTCTGCATCGATAGATTTTAATCTCACCAACCTACGAATAGCCGCTGCAGGCTAATCTAACTAAGCCGAACGATGATAAAAAGCGCTATGTGCGCATAACCACTTTTTCGGGGAGTTCTTGCATGCCGTTCTTTAAAACGTTTACGCCGCTCAAGACGGCCATCGCCGTTTTGGCGTCCGCCGCTCCGGTGTTTGCCGCACAGGCTGTTACGCCTGTTTTCATCAACGAAATTCATTACGACAATGTCGGCACCGATGTCGGCGAAGCGATTGAAATCGCAGGACCGGCCGGAACCAATCTGACCGGCTGGCGCATCGTGCGTTACAACGGTAACAATCCGAACAATGGGGTTGATTATACCTCACCAGCCGCGAACGAAACATTGACCGGGACGATACCCGATTCGGGTATAGGCATTAAACCGGTCCGGAAAAAACTCCGCTTCATTGCTTCTTCGCTTGACGGCGCCGAACCGCAATTCGCCGAGAAGCTGGAAGGACTGGGATTGACCAACCAAAAAGAATTGATTCTGATCAATGACGACGATTTCGGCATCACCGGCCAGCGAATCCGCGTCGATATCGTTAAAGGCTCCGGTTTCGGGCGATAAACCGACCCAGACATGGAGCTGAAAAATAACTATCAATGAGGCTATGAATCATAGTCACGCAGGTCGGGTTACGGCTGCCGCCTAACCCGATCTACTCGGCTGAAGTTTCTGGGCTACTTGATATTGTTATAAATAAAAGGAAAACCCTATCTTTAATTTTTGGAGTATTACAATGACTATTTCTTTACAAAAATCAGTTTTGTCCGCAGTCGGCGGATTAGCATTATTGTTTAATACAGGCGTGGCTTTGAGCGCATCGGCCGCGTCGGCATTCTTAGATTGGAGCACCTTTAATATTACCGCGATCGATCTGGGCTCAGGTATCCCGGATTATAGCTATTCGGATAAATACACAGAGGTAGATGTAGAGGTTGATGCTCTCCATAATTGGCAATATGATTTTGAAAATGATTGGACAAGCCCTATCAGTGTCTCGCTAGGAGGGTCGAATGCACAAGCAGACGAATCACAAATGCTGGCTTCCACTCAAACTTCTTATGGCTATGGCTTGGCTTCTGTTGATCGACACGCGACTATTGAAATTAACGGTTCCGGATTATTATTATTCACAGCAGACTATGACATCAGCGCGGTCATAGACGGTCAATCGGGCGATTACGCCTTTGCGGGGGTAAACTTCTGGGCCGATATCTTTTCTCAAAATGGTCTGGAAACCATGACCACAAGTTCTTTCTTAGAGTTAGAGACGTTTGGTTTTGCTGATCAGGAAAGCAAAAGCAAAACGCTTGGATTAGCTTTTCTGGTGAACGATGGCGACACGATTCTTTTCTCCGCTAATTCTTTTGCTAATGTGACAGCGGTGCCCGTACCGGCTGCAGTTTGGTTGTTAGGTTCGGCGTTGATCGGCTTGATCAGCGTTGGTCGTCGTCGTGTAATAGGTGCTTGATTATTTTCACGATCGAAGTCATATAGGTTGGGTTACGGCTGCCGCCTAACCCAACCTACTCGGCTATCCGAAGACAAGGCGTTCCGGTTTTTTGTCTTGTTTAATAATCGAATCATCTTTTTAGCTACGAATGATGAATAGCTTTAATATGGCCGGTGAAAAAATGTTTGAACTACGGTCCAAACCGTCTCAAGCCCTCTGACGATAACGAATAATGCGCTCGAGTAGAAGCGCAGCATGATAGGCGGCATCGGTCGTTTCCTCCAGCACACCCAGAATTTCGGTCCAATTGCTCTCGTCGATCAAAGACATTACGAGAAGACTGCGCTGTTTCTTCCGCCAGTCGTGATAAATGGCATCGGCGCTAGATTCATGGTGCTTGAGTTCCTTAGAGCAAGTTCTGACGTTAGCCAAATCATTGTTGGGATAGCCGCCGATTTCGATTCTGAGTCGGTCGATCATCGAGAGTATGACCTTGAGCATGTCTTGCGCGGCGTCTTCGATTTGTTTGGGGTGACAGATATCGATCAGGCGTGCGGTATTGTTAAGGCCATCGACTATGTCATCGAGGCGTTTGATCAATTCCTCGGTGATGCGAATGTACTCCGAGTAGGTCAAATGCTCGAGCGCGCGAAACGCTTCCTCGGTCAATTTGTCTCCCTTTTCCTCCAGAATCTTGGCTTGTTCGATGTGGAGATCGCGTTCGTCCAAATTCGAAAACAGCTGGCCCAATACCTTCGCACAGTCGAGGGAATTGTCGAGATGTTCTTTAAATATCGTCTCCAGCGAACGGGAGTTTAGATGATGCTCGAGATTATTGTTGGTCATGGCGAAAATTTTAAAGTTGGAAAATTCGGATCGGTTTTGCGATTCCGGCGGTCTTATATTGGCTCGATAATATGACAAATCGATGAATGTTTTCGATTTAACTAGGATGGGACGGCGATGAGCAAACATTTATCCTAAAAAGAGCAGTTGGCGAGTGTTGTAGACCGTTCGTGCTGAGCCAAGTCGAAGTATGAAGGGTCTACAACACTTACACCGGCTTGGTGAAGCCTCAAACTAACGTTCACCCTTCGACACGGCTCTCCTGAGCATAGCCGAATGGCTTAGGCCGAACGTTAGTTTGAGTCTCTCAACTGCTCTTTTTAGGTTTATCGCTTCATCATCCTGTCACAATATCTTTTTACGATCACGTATCGGGGTTCATATCAGCGGGGTGATCATGTATCTAATCAAATATCTGAAACTAGCGGACGTTTTCACGGTAGCGAATCTGTCCTGCGGAATTGTTTCCATCATCATGTCAATCGAAGGAAATTTCGTGCTCAGTGCAACTTTATTATTCATCGCGGTGATTTTCGACATATTGGACGGTAAAGTTGCCGGCTTGATGCATCAGAAGAATTCGTTCGGCAAACAAATCGATTCAATGTCGGATTTAATATCGTTCGGCGTCGCGCCGATGTTTCTCTTTTACGCCTTGCAAACACCGGCGCCCTGGGTATCGATTTTATTGTTATTTTTCATCACCTGCGGCATGTTCAGATTGGCCCGATACAACGTTTCGGAAGCGCAAGGTTTCGAAGGCGTACCGATTACGGTCAATGGCGTACTGTTTCCGGTTCTTTTTTTGATCTACTGCAATTTTCCGGAAAGCCTGAATGTATGGCCGTTCATTATTGTCATACAAGGCTTGCTGATGATTTCGACACTAAAAGTATCGCGAATCTTTTGAGGCTCGCTTATGAAAAACGTTAAGTTATGGCTGGCCATTATAAGCTTGATCATCGTGATGTCTTTTTACATGGCCGATATCGTGACGATCGACAATGTCAAGGCCAATGAAGCCAACCTGCGCGATTTCATCGAAGAACATTATGGCTTGTCGGTTCTGTTGTTTTTTGTCGCCTGCATGCTTTTCATCAACTCGCCTATTCCGCTGGCCGCCCCGCTGAAAGTGTTGGGCGGCTACTTTTTCGGATTCTATTGGGGGACCTTTTACAACATCGGCGCCACTCTATTGGCCTGCCTGGTCGGCTTCGGTGTTAGCCGTTACACATTCAAGGATCTATTCGAAAAACGTTATTACGATAGATTGAAGACGATCGAGAACGAAATCGAGACGAACGGATTCTATTATTTCTTGTCGTTGCGGTTAGTCATGGTCGTGCCCTATTTTCTGATCAATATTTTGGCCGGCCTGTCCCGAATTTCCTTCAGGAAATATGCAACGAGCACGCTAGCCGGCATTACGCCGGCTTCATTCATTTATGCGAATGGCGGCAACATGCTCGAACAAATCACTTCATTACAGGAAATATTCCGATTCGACATCATCCTGTCATTGGCCGTAGTGGCATTGATCTCGCTGTGCCCGGTCATCATTAAGAAATACAGTTACAAAAGCTCTTAAAAATCAAAAACGAGTAAGATGAATGCAATGAAGCCCATCGTCCTTCGTGTGCTGACATTAGTGAGGTCATCCTAACGATCATGAAGGTATGATCATCGCCCCGGCAAATGAAAGTGCGGGCGTGGCGGACCAGCATCAGCATCTTCCGGAAACAAAGCTCTGCGTCAAGCTCGATGCATTTACCGTCTTAGATGAACGTACTTCTCAATAGATAATCAGAATTAGAACCGCCCCTATTCAAACACTCAAACTCCCGATTTGCCAAAATTTAGATACTCGGTTCGATGTAAGAAACCTTTGGACCCTTGGCCAATTCAAGCAGGCTCATCAAAGATTCTACGAGTCGCTAATAACGAAGGGGGCACCCCCGATGCCCAAATTAGGTAGCAAAAATGTACCTGATTAGCAAGATGTTTCCGCTTGCCGAAGCCAAGTATCCGCGCAGGAGCCAGTCGGAGTCGCAAAAACTACAATATGCTGTTAACCAAGCTTCCAGCTTGGGTAGCCTGTTTAGAAGTAACTATTCAGTCCCTCGGCAATTATCGTTCCCACGCTCTGCGTGGGAATGCCTGAGTACCGCTCCAGCGGTACGAGACGCCAGAGCCTCTCGGTCTTCATTCCCACGCCGGAGCGTGGGAACGATAGGGGGTGTGAATAACTACGCTTAGAAAGCTCTAGCCTCCCGACAATTAAGAAAGATTGAACGAGCGAGCGAGTAGGGACTGATTATGAATGAGCGAATGTTGCGCCGGTCTCAGGAAGCTAGAGCTTCCGGGGTGTCTTTCCCAAGCTGGAGCTCTCTTCGTTATACACAAATATCGGTAAACTTGCTAAACAGAGGTCATCGTATAACTGGAAACGGTGCTGTTTGATAAATCTGCGGATATTGGATATCAGTGGCTCCGAGATCGCGATCTGCGGATCGCTCCCACAGAGCATCCAGCCCCTTGTGGGAGCGGACGCCTTCGTCGTCCCTCACCTAACGCTAGGTGTGCATATTCTGGCCCAACCTGAACACCCATTCTGGAGCAATCTGAACACCCATTCTGATTCAAGTTGAACACTGATTCTGGTTTCAAGCTGAACACTTTTCTGGATTTTCCAGAAT
>JAHJSQ010000109.1 GCA_018830325.1 Gammaproteobacteria bacterium | reverse complement strand
TGGCGCACTGTTTGTCCGGCGCGGTCGACGGCTTCGATCAGGTTATCGGTTTCGTCGTAAACGTAGGTTTCGGTCCGGTCCGGCGTTTCGATCAGGGGATCGATTTTTTCAATCAACCGGCCCAGGTCGTCGTAGCGGAACGTGGTCGTGCGCCATTCGGCGTCGGTGACCTCCGTCCGGTTGCCGAGCAAGTCGTAAGCGAAGGCGGTGATTTGGTTTTGAGCGTCTTTGCTTTGAACCAGGCGGTTCAGTTCGTCGTATTGCCGGCTTTCGCTGCAGCCGTCGGCGTTGAGCGGTTGGTAGGCGGGGTCTTGACTGTCCTGGTGCTCGTTCGCGTCGATCATGCAGGTTTGGTTGCCGTTGGCGTCGTAGTCGTAGGTCGTTGCGTGACCGAGCGGGCCGGTCGTTTTTATCAGGCGGCCGAGTGGGTCGTAGTCGTTTTGAAGGGTTTCGCCGTTGGCGTTGGTGACTGCGATGACTTCGCCGCGCAGGTTGTATCGGGTTTCGGTCCGGTGACCGTTCGCGTCGATGACCGCTATTCTTCGATTCATGCTGTCGTATTCGTAGCGTGTTATTTTGCCGTTCGCATCGGTACTTTCGATCAGGTTACCTCGTGGGTCGTAATGGTAGCGCGCGATGTTTCCAAATACGTCGGTGGTTGCAATCCGACGGTCGGCAGCATCGTATTGGTGTGTCGCATCGGTACATATCACGTAGAAGGTACCTTCGACGCTAGCCGGGGCGGCGCAGTCCGCTTTAGCGGTACCGGACGGATACCAGGTCTTCTCTTGAGTAATCTTGCCGTTCGCGTCGTAAACGGTCTCGCGGATCGTTCCCATCGGGTCGGTGACCTTGACGAGGCGGCCGAGTGTGTCATAACCGAAGGTCGTGGTCAGTTCGATCGGAGTCGCGTCGGCCACCGAGGTGCGCCGGTGGCGGGTTTCGGTGACTATTCGGCCCAGGTTGTCATAAGTAAAGGTCGTGCGTTGGGTTTCCCCCGATCCGCTGATTTGAATCTCCGCAACATTAAGGCTGGAGCTGCCGGTTTCGTATTGATAGGTTGTCCCGCGTTGGCGGTTGGTATCGTTCGGGTCGAGGTAGTCGGTTTGACTAGCCAATGTTCCGTCCGCGTTCCAGCAATATGAGCGCAGCAAGACGTTACTCGCGCCGTTCAGTTCGGCGATCCGAAGCTCGTTCGGTTTGCCTGCCACCCCGCAACCGGCCGTTGTGTCATAGTGGCTAACCGTAACCGCGTGTCCGCGCTTGTCGATGACACCGGAAAGCTGTTCGTAGGGTCCATATGTGTAATCGATGTCCTGGTTCAGCGCATCGCGCTCACGGCTGACCCGGCCCTGTTGGTCGGTGGCCGTACCGCCGATCATGCGGTCGCTGCGGTAGGAATAGTGGGTCCGATAACCCAGTCCGTCGGTTTTTTCGTAGCGCAGGCCGTCGACGGTGTTTTTGAATTGCAGCACGGCGCCGTCGGGTTCTTTTAGCTTGATCAGAGCGCCGTGCTCGGTGTCGTAATAATGTTCCCGGCTGAAACCGCCGGCATCGGCGATCCGCGTGCGCTGCCGGTACAGATCGTAATCGACCGTCTCGCCCTGACCGTAGCTGTTGGCGTTGGTAAAGGCTTTTTGATTGCGGTAATAGGTGAACGCGGTTTTGACTGTTTCTCCATTCCGCTGTTGCGGCAGAATCATTTCGTGCAACAGGTGCGTGCCGGCGTGGTAGGTGTATTCGGTCAGATGCTGCAGCGGATTGCGGACCGATTTTAAGTTGTCTTGAGTGTCGTATTGGTAGGTCCAGGTCCGGCCGGTCCAGTCGCTGACGGTGTGCACACGCTCCGTTGCGCCGTGATAGGTAAAGGTCAATCCTGTCCGTCCGTTAATGCCGAGGTTATCCCTGACCGCGATCAATCGGTCGTTGCTGTCGTAGGTCATGGTCAGCCGATTGCCGTAGGGGTCTTCGATCGTTTTGAGTCGGGCCGTTCGTTCCGGCACTGTGATCATTCCGGGCGTTCCGGTTTCTTCGAAGACGTAACGGGTGCCGTTGCCGAATACGAGGCTATGCTGTCCTTCGGACGGCGTATTGAGCAGAAGTTCATCGAATTCGCCGGGCGGGAGACTTACGGCGTGGGTTTGGTCATTGATCAGGTAGAGATGTTCGCCGCCGCGTTCGTCGGTATAGCTGATGGAGGAGGTTTTGCCGTTATCATTCTCAGGCCTCTGTCCTTGTCCGCTCCCCTTCGGGCAGTTCGGACATTCGCCGTAGTCGTTCGAGCGCAGGCTCATGTTGTAGGAGTGCGTCCAACCGTGGCCGAACGGCCCGTTTTTACCGGTCCGCGCCGGCGCCGAGTTGTAGCTGCGCGTGAAGACGTAATCCAGTCCCCGGCCTTTGATCGTGAAGTCGGTTTCGTCGTGGTACATGTTGCCGGTCACGGTCGAGATCGGGTCCGCCGTGGACGGCGTGCGGATCAGATCGTTATTGGTTTGCGCTATCAGGTTTTGGTCGGTGAACAGCGTATTGTTAAAGGTCGGGAGAACATTCGATGTACCGGGCACCGATTGCGCCGCTTGGAGGGCCATCGTGCCGTCGACGTAGCCGCCGCCGGCAACGAACGAATCGTTTCCGATGCTGTAGCTTTGGCTGGACAATTTATCATTATCGGCTCTGAATATCTTTTCGATATACACACTGAATGTGTTGAAGACGGTCTCGGTTTTCAGCGAAGGGACCGCGTATTCCCATCGCCCCGTACTGATCGGCTCCCCTTGCTCGTCAAGAAAAACGATCCTATCTCCGACCATGACATCGTCGCGAATGCCTTTAATTCGAGTTCCGCTGTGCTGGTTGGCCGATAAGGGCAGCGCACGATAAATGTAATGGGCAGGTTCGAACCCTTTGGCTCGATCAAAGTAATCGAAGTAGATCTGTCCGATATAGGTAGGAATGACGGTATTGAAGTAATAATTCTCTAGTTGGCTAAGATATTGACTAACCGTACCCGAGAACGTCCCATTGCAAACTATTTGGGTCCCTAGATTACTATTGCCGTAACCCTGGTCGATCCAGTCCGACAATAGGTTTTCAGTGTCATCGATGCACTTGACCCAGGCATAAAGTCCCGAATTGGGATTGTAAATATAGCTTTGCAAGGCTTTATTCTGATTGCTTGTGCCGCTGTCGACGTTTCGTTTCAATAACTCCATGGCCGAGCCTGAATTGGCATGCGCCCAGGTAGCCGGCCGGGTCGAGAATACCGTAAACGGGGTGTAACTGAATCCGGCGGGTGTCGTATCGCTGAACTGAAAACCCTCGTACTGATCGGCCATGTTATTGCCGGAACCGCTGTTCATCGGCGTTTGTAATGTGGTGTCTCCAACCAGCGCCATTTGAATACCGCGTACTGTCGAGACGGCATCGAAGCCCGTCAACTCCTGCCAAATTTCATGTTCCAACGAGGAAGCTTCATGCCCCAACAATTCGAAATGTGTATTGGAAAAGTCGGAAACCGCATCGGTACGCCAAGAGCCATTTATGCTTAGTCCTTTCATATCGATCAGCAGGCCGCCCGGCATTACCGAATAGGCGGTAGTGTCAAGGTACTCGACATCGTAGGTGGAACTGACGATACCGACAAAGCCTTCAAGAGGAGAAATGACATGGTTCAGCGCATCGAGGCGCCGCGTATTTTCGACAAACTTCGTGTAGTAAAGCGACATCGCAACGTTCAATAACCCTCCCGTCAATTGGTCTTGAGCGACCGGGTCGTCCAGTAAGCGCCGCTCGCCGTTATCGATCGTGCCGTTATCATTTGCGTCTATATAAGGTATGCCGTTGCTATCGTTGACAATTGGAAAAGCGTTGTTCGCCGATAACAGTTGATTGGCCGATCGGTGCACTTGCGACCAGTTCGTTGTGTCTCCACCGGTCCCGATGACATAATAACCTCCAAATAGTAAATTGTTATAGCTTGCCTCTATCGTTGACCCGGAGTCTCCAGATGTTGTTGAAGGTGCTCCATCCATTCTGAAGGTGATATGGAACGGGCGACCGATATAATCAGCTTGGTCGTTTTGCCAAGCAATCAAGATCGGCCTATGAATAATCTCACCATCCAGGCGCAAAGCCATTTGGTGATGTTCGTACAGGTGTCCACTGATTCGGTTACCTTCAAAATAACTGAGTGTAATCCGTTTCGTCGATAAATCCGCTAAGGCAATGGGGTTGGTAGACGATGATAGCAAAAATGGCCCGATCAAGCCGTCGGTAAAAGAAAAGGCTCCCAATGAGTAATGAATGGTCAAAAACTTGGCCCATTTGGGATCGTGTACGTCATCATGCGCTTGAATACTGTCAAACGCCTCGTACGTTCCGGTCACCCGATACGGTAAAGATGCCGGCAATATGCCGTCGCTGGCCGGGATAATGACGCCCGAATCGGCGACATCCTCCAGCGTTTTACCTGGATACTGCGTCTTCAAGTACGCAAGCATGGCTTCTTCGTAAATTTCCAACGGGTTTTTATCCCGGTATTCCGGATCGTTGTTTTTGATTGCGTTGTAATAGCGTTCGTAGTCGAAGCCGGTAAAACCGGTGTCGCCGTATAGGTCTATGGCTTGCGGATTAAAGCGGCGCTGTTTCCATGACGGATCGAGATCGATCCAGCGGCACCGATCGGTTGCACTGATACAATCGACAGCCGGCGACGCTGCACCACGGTAATCGTCGAAAGGTAATAACACCTGGACCCAGACGTGCTCGAATTCGATTGTTTGCCTATCGCCGTCCGTAATCAGTTCGACCTGCTGTATTCCTTGGTCGTCCATGATCGAGGCCGCCAATTCGACGTTTTTGACGCCGAGCCAGTTGGCGACTTCCGAAGCGGGCGCCGCTACCTTGCCGACTGCATAGCGAGCCGGTAGCCCTTGCGAGCGGTACATCGCGATCAGTACCGAGGCGATATCCACATCGCTGCCCCGGCGGCCCAAAAATGTATTGATCGTGTTGGAACGGGAACCGTGATAGAGCGCATACTCGTGCGTATTGCGAACGTATTCGTACATCGCGGCCGGCGTATTCAGTTCGGCGGCCTTTTGTTTGATTTCCGACTGTTCGCATCCATTTTCGCCTACCGGGCATTCGAATAGGATTTCCCGTGTTTGCCCTAAGGGATCGGCTATTGCGCCTGGCGAAACGAAGCCGATTAGTACGGCCGACAAGAGAAAAATGCTCTGAGTTATGCCTTTGTTCTTCATTACGGTGTCCTGTTTCCGGCGGCTTCAATGTTTTTTTATTGGAATTGGCGGCGATGCGCGGTGCGTGTGGTCATCGTGGGTGTGCCGTCTGTTTGCCGGGCATCGGGTTGTTTACCGTCGCTGGTTCTAACCGGCACATCCGGAAATTGCCGTTCGAACTTCATGCGTTTAGACAGCGTACGCAAACGTTCATAGCGCTCTTCTTCCGGCAGCGCCAAGGCGGTGCGTATTTCGTCTTGCAAGGTCGCGATGCGTTCGAGTGCGGCGTCGGATACCGGCGTCGCGATATGCGTCTGACGGGCCGTATCGCTCGGCTCCTGCTCGCGCATTACCTTAGCTTTCAGGCGCTGCCACCATTTTGTTTGAGGCGGATTCCTTTTTACGATTTCGCTTACACGTAACTCTTCGAGCGTTGCCAGAGATGCTTCCAAGCGTTGCTGCCGGGCGGCCTGGCTTTGCTTCCAGTCTTGCTTTTCAGCATGCTTATTCGCTGCAGCGGATGAGGCGGCTGGCGGCATGGCTGTAACGGGCTGCACGATTCCGGTAGGTTTGCTTAGCGCTTCGAGATGTTTTCGAACGGTTTCGATTTGCGCACGGACGGCCAGGGCTTGTTCATCCGGTTCCGCATGCCGTTTGGCGGCCAATACAGCTTGGCCTACCGTCTGTATTTGCTGCCTTTGCTCGGGCGGCAGAACCGTGGGCAACGTTTCCTCCGCCCATGCCGACTGGTGTCCTTGAATACAAAAGCTAAGAATCAGTAATAACTGTTGTTGCATTTTTGATTTCATCTTGTTTTACCTGTATTTATCGCTGTTCGGGCTTCACCGGCTTCCGGTAAGTTGGCCGTTTTCAGTACCGATTGTTCGGTATGAGTGACGGCTCAAAAGCCATTTCCATACCATTAACCGTGTTATTGATCTTTTAGTTGATTGGTCGGTCGGTCGCATTGAAAATTAATCCATTCGGCCGTTGCCTGTTACCGGTCTCTGTTGCGTTAGAAGTCGTTCGGATCATGCGGGTCGGTTCCGTTGAGATATTCTTGCAGATTATTCACGCCGTCCCGGTCCCAATCCCAGTCCGCGTCCGCTGGATTGAGCGGATTGAACCAGTAAAGGTATTCCCAACCATCCGGCATGCCGTCGCCGTCCGTGTCGTCCAACATGGGGTCGGTGCCGATGCGGTATTCGGCAAGATTATTCAAGCCGTCGTTGTCCGGGTCGCAGTTGTCGCTACAGTTGGCATCACCGTCATCATTCGGATCGAGCCCGTGCTCGGTTTCCCAAGCGTCGGCCATCGTATCGCCGTCGGCGTCTTCGCTAAGATTATGGTTACGCTGCACATTGCCGCCGCCCATTGGCCAAATCGAAGCGGACAAACCGCCGGCATCGTCGTAGACCGCATAAAAATTCCCGTCCGTCGATCCGAAATACACGGTGCCGTCGTCATCGATCAGCGGCGCGCTGTTCCAGATCATCTGTCCGGTGGGGTAAGCCCATTTAAACGAGCCGTCGGGGTTGACCGCGTGGAGCTTTTTGTCCCACGAAGTTACGTAGACCGTACCATCATAAGCAACCGCCGGCGCGCTGAATATTCGCCTTCCGGTAGTCGGTGAATCAGGATACCGCCAGCGCTCGCTGCCGTCCGTTGGATCGATTGCGATTAGGGCGCTCAACATGCCGCCGCCGTTATACCAATCACCACCGGCATAGACGGTCTCGTCGGCACCGACGACCGGCGAAGAAGCCGAAGGCACCCAACCCGGCCCATAGGGCGCTGAAGTCCATCGCAGACTACCGTCCGGATTCAAAGCATGCATTCGGGATCGTCCGTTGACATACACCGTGCCGTCCGCTCCGAAACCGGCCGATGAATTGACAATTGTACCGGTATGAAAAGCCCACTTCGTCCGCCCTCCCGGCGCAACCGCAACCATGTAGCCGTCCGAAGTACCGACATAAATCGTGCCGTCTTCTCCAATGACCGGCGTACTGGGAGTTTGACTGTAAAATCCGGAAGTCCAGTTGATCCACTGCAACTGAAGCTCCGAATTCAATGCGAGCAGTCCGCCGCCGATTGTAGTGATGTAGACGGTTCCATCGGCGCCGACCGCCGGGGAGCTGGATGATGGAAAATAAACATCATCTTCAGGATTGTAGACAATATTGAAGCTCCGCCGGATTTGCCCGTCTTCCGGCTCGATCGCATACAGAAAGTCGGTTTGCGTCCAGTGACTCCAGACTCTCAAATAAATGGTGCCGTCCGGACCGACGACCGGACTGGACATAACTTCCGGCGCATCGGCTCCGTAACTCCGGCTCCATTCCAATGTGCCGTCCGGGTGATAGGCATATAGGATGGCTGTGTTCCTTGCCACGACATAGATCGTTCCTTCCTGCCCCATCGCCGGTGAAGACCATATTTCTCCGATTTGTTTCGACCAGGCCAATGTGCCTGCCATGGCCGGATTTCCGGCAAGCCGGATCGCGGTAGCGGTTAAACCGTCAAGCGGGGAAATATCGGTGATTTGATTATTCCGTAAATCCAGACTGACCAAATTGACGGCCGCTTCCAGCCCGGTCAAATCGATGATACCGAGTCCGTCCGCATTCAATGAAGTTAGCTGCGCCATTTCTCCTCGGTTGATTTCGTCCATGGCATTTCTGTTCAATTCGCGGTTGATCGCGGCGCGTAGCGCTTGATCCTTGATGTCTACCGGTTGACGTTCCACGGCCAAATCTTCTCGGGCTGCGGCAGCCAGGGCATGAAGCGCGGTTATCGTATCGACTAAGCTGCCGTTCACGACGCCTTGGGCCGATTGCGCGGCAACCAAGGCATTCAAATAAGGCGCCGCCTGTGCGGCCTGGTTCGCGAGTGTAGCGGCTTTGCCGGCCAGCGCCTGCAATGTTAGCGATGAAGTCGGGCCGACCTTGTTCCCGAGTGTTGTCAATGCATTTTGCACCACCGTTGCCAGACTGCCGTCAGACGCTGAATAGGGCAATAACGCAAGACAAACTTGCGCTGTTGTATAGGGTTCGCTGACGGGTTCCAAGGCAACCGACCAACCTTTGTCGCTACCGCCGTTTAATTGTTTGCTTTTCAAAAATGCGATCGCATCGCTGACCCCTTCCGTTTTACCGGACGCGGCATAGGCTTGCAATACCAGTGCGGTATCCAAAACGGCGCTTTGGTATCGAGCGCTTAGACCCCACCCGAAGGTATCGTTACGCTGTCTGTTTTCCAGCAGCGCCAATTGCGCGCCGATATTGGCACGATACCCGGCAAGGCCGACAACCCGGCGGGAGCGGAAATCGGTATTATCTACTTGATGATTTTGCAACCAAGTCAGACCTTTGAAATAAACCGCATTACGCCGGTTTAAATTTTGTAACGCCGTCACTGCGCCGGCTGTGTAATAGGTTTTGATTGTCTCGCTGTTACCCCAGCTACCGTCGGGATTCTGCTGCGATTGTAACCAGTCGGCTGCCTTATTGGCCGGTGCCAGATATTCGCTTTCCGCAAAACCTTTTCCGGTATATAAAATGGTGAACAACAACAAAATAAACCGGATTGTGCGCATGTCGATTCTTCCTGGTAGCGTCTAAAGTCAGGAGCATAATAACAATCGACTATTACAAAACGGTTACAAATTAAAAAAATGTCCAATTTTGTTGAAAAAAGACGTTAGTGTTTTGTTACACATCATTCACAGATGTATAAACCTAAAAAGAGCAGTTGAGAGCCTCAAACTACCGTTCGCCCTGAGCCCTTCGGCTGCGCTCAGGAGAGCCCTGTCGAAGGGTGAACGGTAGTTTGAGGCTTCACCGGGCGGGTGAAAGTGTTGTAGGCCGTTCATGCTTCGACTTTACTCAGCACGAACGATCTACAACACATGGTAACTGCTCTTTCTAGGATAAACATGCATTCTTTGCCGATTATAAAAGCGGACGACCGCTGCCGCTTACTACACGGTCTTTTTGCTCGAGGGGATTAGCGGTTACCGCCTTAAACCGTAAGTTCCGGATGGCGGCAACAGGATAAATTTGTTTTATGTATAAACTCTCGCTGGAAATCTTGGAATCGGAGAGATAGCGAAGTGAAGATTTTTACTCCCAGGTAGCCATAGCGCAGGGTATTTTGCCGGAGTCTGTGCGAATAACGCAGGAGGAGGCAAAATACAAGGCATCGCGACACGACACGGCTTCAAGCCATTTGCGGGAGTACTACGAATACGAAGCCGGCATCAAGGATACGATGATGTGGCGGAGTGGAATGGACGTAGGGCGAATCGGGGCCGACAAAGGCAATAGCGACGCCCTGGATTTAAATAAAAAGGTTACCGCGCATCTGAGTAAATATTCGGCCACCCCATCGGGTGAGCAGCTTGGAAAGCATAACCAATAAAATATTTTCGCGATTTTTGTATTTTTCGTGGGCAAAATGCTTTTTATAGGTTCAAACCTCTGCGCGAGATAACTTGATTCAATCGCCGACGATAAATTGACCGAAGGCCCGGCTGCCGCCGCCCGTTTCGATCGTATCGATCACTTCAAGACTTAACGCATCGATGACCGACACATTGTCATCGAACCAATTAGCAACATAGACGAAGCGACCTCCTGCCAGTGTGTCTATACCTTCAGGTTTATCGCCAACGCTGATTACGGCCTTTTCTTGCAACGTTTCAGTATCGATCACCGATACGGTACCGTCGTCCTGATTGGTTACGAACAACAAGCTATCGTTTTGCGCCAGCGAAGCGGCATAAGGCAGCATCTTGACCTTGACAATGCCGATTCTTTTCAGATGATCGCGACTCAAGACCGTCACATCGTCACTTTCGACGTTCGCGACATAGATCTTCTCGCCTCGGCTATCGATCGTTAAACCGAACGGGTGCTCACCAACCTTAGTCGTATTGCGAATCCGCAAAGTTTCCAGATCGATTTGCGACACCGAATTATCGAGCCGGTTCGCGACATAGAGCCATCGGTTGTCGGGGCTTACCGCAAGACCGGACGGCGATTGTCCAACCGGTATCGTTTTCTTAACTTGCAGGCTTTCGGCATCGACTACCGATACGATGTTTTTGTACCAGTCGGCGATGTAGATCGTCTTGCCGGTCCGGTCCGTCGTGATGCCCAATGCGCCCGCACTGACCGGAACCTGAGCGATCAGCTTGTTGTTGGCAGTATCGATCACGGCTAGTTCGCCCGATTCCGGCGTCGTGACATAGACACGGCTACCGTCCGGCGCAACTGCGATCCCTGCCGGTTTGCCGGGTACCGCGATCGTTTCAATAACCGTATTCGACGCAGTGTCAATAACCGATACGCTATCGCCGAGTTGATTGGTGATATAGGCGCGTGGCGCGGCGGCGGCCAATGGCAGGGATAAAAAAAACGCGGCGGCCAAAGCCGCCGCGTTTTTGACATGCGTTAAAAACACTGCAAACAACCTTATTTTTCGGCTAAGGCTTTCAGGTTTTCCAAACCTTCTTTAAAAATAGCGTTAACGGCAGTGTTGGCCGCTTCTTCGTTCATTTCAGCCGGCGGGTTGTTGTTCATGTATGCGCGGTAGTAACCGGCTTTCCAGATGACCTGCGTTTTATCGCCTTTGGCCTTGACGTCGATGCTGGCAGCATAGTTACTGACCGGCAATACCGGCACCTCTTCGTCTTGGCCGGAATGCGTTATGGTTTTTGCAGCACTCATATCTTTGATTTTATAAGCATAACTCATCTTTTTATCGTCATGTTTTTTCAATTCTTCTTTAATCGTGCCCCCGTCTTTTAGCGTTAAAACACGGGTTGCGCCTTTTTTGTTGCCGCCCTCACCGGTTGTGCTGGCCACTGCCGGCAACCATGACATATCGTCGAAATTTTTAATCAACGCCCAGACTTTATCAGCCGGTGCATTAATGGTGATATCCTGCTTTACTTTCTGACGCACCGGGCCATGAGCATGGGCGCCGGCTGCGAACAAAAACAAAGCTGAAACTAAGAGCGTGAATTTTTTCATTATTGACTTCCTATTGCGGAAAAGTGAAAAGATAGTCGGCTATTATATGCCAAAACACCGATCGCTAAAAACGAGTCGTGGGTTAATTCTGCAAAAAAGCACCTGAATTTTTCCTGAATTCATGCGCCAAGGATTTGTTCATAAACTTATAAAAAGTATATTCTGTCCACGAAAACCACGAAAATATTCAATTAACTATACGTTCCAAGCCGCTCACCCAATGAGGGCTAAAAAAGATTTATGGAACCGCATGAATACTTTACTGTGAAAGTTCGTAGATTTGGACACTTTATCTAATTTTTCGATATACAAAACTCTGTGCTGGCAATACCGGTTCCAGAGAGGGTGCGGTTGCTCGATCGACAGGCGTCGGCGGCAGGGAGCCGCCGTCGAGCCTACATGGACGTATTCACGGCGTCCTGTCGGGCGAGTGACCGCACCCTCCGCCACCAGAGAACTTTCATTTGCCGGGGCGATGGCTAGGCCTTCATGAACGTTAGTGTATTTCTTGGAGCGAATGCCGAATTAAGGATAAATAATTTCTATATTGTGGGGGCAGCAGTGACCCGCTACAAAGCCATAACTCCGAAAAATGATTTGTTACGAAATCCTAAACAAAAGCATTCACTGCCGACAAATCTTTTTTGATGTCCTCGATGTTTTCGAGACCGACCGAAATACGCACCAAACCATCCTTGATTCCCGCAGCGTCCCGCGCCTCCGGCGTCAGGCGCCCGTGTGTGGTGGTCGCAGGATGAGTGATAGTGCTTTTGACATCGCCGAGATTTGCCGTAATCGATATCATGCGCGTCGAATCGATTAAATTCCAGGCCGGCTCTTTGCCGCCCTTCAATTCAAAACTCACGATGCCGCCGAATCCGGTTTGCTGACGCTTTGCCAACTCATGTTGCGGATGCGATGCCAGCCCTGGATAATGAACCCTTTCAACTCCCGGTTGCCTTTCCAACCAACGGGCTAAATCCAAAGCATTGGCGCAATGTTTTTCCATGCGCAGCGCTAGCGTTTCGAGCCCCGACAGAAAAGCCCAGGCATTAAAAGGACTCATCGAAGCGCCGCCTGTGCGCAAATAAGGATAGATGGCCTTTTCGATGATTTCATCGGAAGCGACAACAGCGCCGCCGACACAGCGACCGTGGCCGTCGATATATTTGGTCGCCGAATGCACGATAATATCGGCACCCAATTCGAGCGGTTTTTGCAGTGCCGGCGTACAGAAACAATTGTCGACAATGAGCAAGCAATCATGCCGATGCGCTAAGTCGGCAAGCGCTTGAATATCGGCGATTTCAGTCAACGGATTAGACGGCGTCTCCAAAAACAAAAAACGGGTATTCGGTTTGATCGCCGCTTCCCAAGCGGCCAAATCGGTTAAGGCGACAAAATCACTCTCCACCCCGAACTTGGCAAAATAATTTTGAAACATCAACACAGTATTGCCGAATACACCCCGCGAAACCACCACATGATCGCCCGATTTCAGCAAACCCATGCCTACCGCCATGATCGCGGCCATGCCCGACGCAAAAGCCAAACACCGCTCACCGTTTTCCATCCTGGCCAATCTTTCTTGAAATGTATTGACAGTCGGATTGGTAAAGCGGGAGTAGATATTACCGGGAATTTGGCCGGTAAACTTCAATGAGGCTTCTTCCGCGCTGTCAAACACATAACTGGACGTGATGAATATCGGAATGCTATGTTCTGCTTCGCCCGTGCGCCGATGCCCCGCTCTAATGGCCTGAGTTTCGAGCGAATAATCGTTCCAATCGGTATCGTTCATGTTGCTCCTATTCTAACCGGCGAGACCTTTTTTTATATACCTTTCGCACTTCAAATTTCGGCAGTGCCTGAGGAGGCGCCAGGGTGTGCGGCAAAGGCTTTGCCAGCATGGAGCTGGCATAGAGCCTACAGGGATGTATTCACGGCGTCCTTTGACGGACACTCTGGTGCCGAATTTTGACCTACGATGGGTATATGTTTCAAGCATAAACTTTGCTCAGTCTGAGTTCTGCATTTCTATAATAAAATTTTCCGAATTTCTTTTCGCCTGAGCATCATCGTTACGCAAGGCTTGAACATTCTCCAAATAGGCATCGTCGATATCGCCGGTAATATATTCGCGGCTGAAGCACGATGTATCGAAATGCTGAATATCTCTATTGCCTCGTCTT
Source organism: Gammaproteobacteria bacterium (assembly GCA_018830325.1). Lineage (GTDB taxonomy): Bacteria > Pseudomonadota > Gammaproteobacteria > Methylococcales > Methylomonadaceae > Methylotuvimicrobium. The sequence goes on along the minus strand of JAHJSQ010000109.1, from coordinate 53,433 downwards.
ACCGCCTCAATCAAGTCTTCTAAATCCTGATAAATTAAACGATCTGCGCCGATCGCCTCGCAAACCTCGTCTTCGGTACGGCCGTGCGCAATTAATTCTTCCACTACCGGCATATCGATACCGTAGACATTAGGATATCTGACCGGCGGTGCCGCCGATGCAAAATAAACTTTTTTAGCACCGGCTTCACGGGCCATTTGTATGATTTGCTCCGAAGTCGTTCCTCTGACGACAGAGTCGTCGATTAGCAGAACATTTTTACCGTCGAATTCCAAATCGATTGCATTGAGCTTTTGCTTAACCGATTTTTTGCGCTTTTGTTGCCCCGGCATGATGAAAGTCCGTCCGATATAACGGTTTTTGATAAAACCTTCCCGATATTTGACATGAAGTTTGTTAGCCAACTGCAATGCCGCGGTTCGACTGGTATCGGGAATCGGAATCACCACATCGATATCGTGATCCGGCCAAATCCGCATAATTTTTTCGGCCAATTTTTCACCCATTCTCAAGCGGGCCTTATAAACTTGGATATCATCGATGATCGAATCGGGACGGGCAAAATAGACATATTCGAACATACAAGGACAATGATCGACGAAATCGGAACATTGCTCGGTATGCAAGGCACCCGATTCCTCGATGAACACAGCCTCTCCGGGATCGATATCCCGAATCAGATCAAAGCCCAAGACATCCAGCGCGACGCTTTCGGAAGCGATCATAAATTCGCTGCCTTTATCGGTTTTTCTTTCGCCGAATACGATAGGCCGAATACCATGCGGGTCGCGAAAGCCTAAAATACCGAAGCCAGCTATCATTACGACGACCGCATAAGCGCCGCGAACACGTTGATGAACTCTGGAAACCGCGGTAAACACATCGTCCACAGTCAATTTTAACTTACGCAGTTGCTGCAACTCATGCGCAAACACATTGAGCAACACTTCGGAGTCGGAGTCGGTATTGATATGACGTTGATCTTCGATGAATAAAACGTGCTTCAACGCTTCGGTGTTGGTTAAATTGCCGTTATGCGCCAGCGTCAAGCCGAACGGCGAATTCACATAAAAAGGCTGCGCTTCGGCCGAGCTCGTGCATCCGGCGGTCGGATAGCGCACATGACCGATACCCATATTACCCTTGAGCTTCAGCATTTGACTATTAGTAAAAACATCCCTAACCAAGCCGTTATCCTTACGTAAATGCAAACGTCCGTTTTCACAGGTCACGATGCCGCTCGCATCCTGCCCCCTATGCTGCAATACGGTCAACGCATCATACAGTTCTTGATTAACGTTGTTATGAGCAACAATACCGGCAATACCACACATGCTTTAAACCTAAAATTTTAATCAACGATAATTAACATAGCTCATCACGTCTGCCGGGATATGATCCCGTAACCAAACGGCAAGCGATTGAAAAGGCGGAATCAAAGTCGACTCTTTCCACCAAGCATCCTCCGGAAGCGGCGTCAAACCGGCCAACATGATGCAAACCGTGACGACCAACAATCCGCGAGCGATACCGAAAATCATTCCGGCGAAACGATCCGACCCGGTTAATCCGGTTTGCTTGACCAATTTTCGTAACATTAAATTGATCAATGCACCGCCAATCAACACGGCAAAAAACAATGCCGCAAAGGCTGCGGCAACACGGGCCGAAGGCACGCTAAAAACCGGCTCCAAAAGCGAGGAAAACTCCCGACTAAACGTTAACCCTAGCCAAATCGCGACGACCCACAATACCAGCGAGAATGCTTCTTCGATAAAGCCTCTAAATAAACCGATCACCAAAGAAATGGAAATCAACCCCAAAATGGCATAATCGACCCAGATCATATCCGCATCTCCTATAAAGCTCACTCGGAAACCAGAAAACCTTTGAGACTGTGTTGGCTGTCCAATTGCATCAGTTGGGTTTCAGCCCGTTTTTTATCGAGCTCGGGACCGACACGAAGACGATACGCCTTACCTTGTGCGGTATCGACTTCGGTAACGGAGGCAGGAAAACCTTTTGCGCGCAGTTTATCACGGAGTGAAGCGGCATTTTCCTGTTTACTGAAACTGCCTAATTGTATATACCACTTAACCAGGCCCGTGCTTGCAGCCGGACCGCTTTGTTGAGGCGCCGCTTGACTTACTTGAGCACTAGCCGCTGCCGGTTCGATGGCCTTGGGTTTATTGACCGACAATAACAGACTCTTGAGATTATTGTCGGCATCCAGTCGTGTTTTAAGCGCCTGGGCTTTGCTTTTATCGGTTTCAGGCCCCACCAAGACCCGATAGGATTTTCCGCCTCGGATATCGATCTCCTCGACCGCAGCAGGAAAACTTTGAGAGCGCAATTTATCGCGCAATGCGAATGCATTATCTTTCTTACTAAAACTGCCCGGCTGTATATACCAAGTCACAAGTTCCGCAATCGGCAATGCCGCCACCGACTCCGTTTTCGTTTCCGGAACCCTGACTTCGGAAACCGGAGCCTTCTCAGCTATCACAGCCGGCTTATCCGTTTCCGTCAAAGAGGCCGGCAATTTTTTCTTATCAATAGGCTTAAGCTCAGACCCGTCATCGACAGGCCCAATGTATTCGAGCTCTTCAGGAGTCAAACCCTCTACTTCATCGGCATCAGGCTCGGGCTCGTCAACCGACTCTTCGGCCCACTGAGGCCGACTGCTGTCCGGAAGACGCTCGGCAGTCTTGGCAAATTCTTGCACTGGCGACTCAGGCAAGGCTAATTCGTTGACCAATTGACCGCTCTCCTCAATCGGATCGTCAAACAGCATCGGTACAAAAATAGCGGCCAACGCGGTGATGACAACTGCGCCGATCAATCTTTGTTTTAATTCCTGGTCCATCGTTAACCTCTAAGCTAAACCAGCTAAGGAACGAGCATGAAATAACTTCGACAACGGTTGGAAGAAGAGTCGGCGGCTCGATTGGCAGGTGTCGGCGGCAGGGGTAGCTGCCGTCAAGCCTACATGGACGCATTTACAGCGTCCTGTCAAGCGAGCCACCGAACCGCTGCACAGCGCAGTACTTGTAGAAGTTATCTTGTGCATATTCCTAAATATTCAGATACTAAAAAGAAAGAACCGAAAACCAATAATAAATCGTTTTTTCCGGCTTTAGTCTTGGCGCTATCCAATGCATCTTGCAATCCTGAAAAACCGAAATCAACACCCGTAATTTTGCACTGTTCAAAATAATCTTGCATCATTGCCTCGGAGGCGCACCGAGGATTGTCTTTTAACGGCACAAAATACCACTGATGAACCAATGGTTTCATGATACTGATAACGCCAGGAATATCTTTATCCTTCATCATCGTAAACACGGCATGAATGCGTTTGCCGGAAAAATTATCACTCAGATAGTCGGCCAAGGTCTGAACGGCTTGCGGATTATGCCCGACATCGAGTAAGACAGGTATCTCGTCATGAATGATTTGAAAACGCCCGGTTAGTTCAACGGATTCGATGCCCTGCCTTATCGAATCCACACTAATCGGCAGCCGTGAAGACATTTGGGTCACGGCCATGACCACAGCAGCCGCATTTCGATATTGATGCTCGCCTTTGAGATTAGGTTCCGGCAATTCTTCGATCTGCCGATCGGGTGTATACCATATCCAACCTTTCGGCTGCTTACGATACGCAAAATCGCACCCGATGAAAAAAGCCGGGGCCTCGATTTCGTTTGCATAGTCGTATATCGAGTCAGGTGATTCAGGATCGCTGATAATCGCAGGAACGTGCTTTCTAAAAATACCGGCCTTTTCACGACCAATCAGCTCGCGCGTTTCGCCGAGCCAGTCCGCATGATCGATCCCGATGCTGGAAATAATAGAAACGTCAGGGTCCACAATATTGACGGCATCAAGACGCCCGCCCAAACCTACCTCCAACAATTGCACATCGAGATCGGCCCTGGAAAAAATATCGAGCGCGGCCAAGGTACCGAATTCAAAGTAACTCAACGATACACCGGCTCGAACCGATTCAATTCGCTCGAAAGCCGAACAGATCAAATCGTTGCTAACCGGTTTGCCGTTAATTTTTATACGTTCGTTATAACTTAGAATATGCGGAGAAGTATATGTACCGACTCGATAACCTTGAGCCCGATAAATGAATTCTAAGAAAGCCACGCATGAACCTTTGCCATTGGTCCCTGCTACCGTGATCGTCGTCGGTTTATCGTAATCCGGTTGCAATGCTCGAAATACGCTCTGCACTCGCTCCAAGCCTAGATCGATCGTTTGCGGATGCAAACCTTCCTGCCACCTCAGCCAGCCTTCGAGCGTATCGAAATGCTTCATCTTAGACAAATTGTGAGTTCCACGAAAACATAAAAAAGCACGAAAACGCCAACGAGATAGAAAATCGTGGATTGTCCCATCCAATAACTGCAGACTTAAGCCCTATTGCGGACCGATTTTTGTTGTGTTTCTCATGACTTAAACGCAACAGTAGGATCATTCGGCCATTTATAATTGTACTGAATCCTGAACGGCAGGCAAAGGCTCGGATTCGGCCAAGATAATAGGCTCTTCTATATTCGGGCTTATTTTCGTTTCCATCCGCGAGGCCATCAAAATTGCCAGCATTGCAGCAATTTTATCGCGCATTTCACGCCTATCGACAATCATGTCGATAGCGCCGTGCTCTTGCAAAAACTCGCTACGTTGAAAACCTTCCGGCAACTTTTCTCGAACGGTTTGCTCGATGACGCGAGGCCCTGCAAAACCGATTAAGGCATTCGGTTCGGCGACATTAATATCGCCAAGCATCGCCAAACTTGCGGAAACACCGCCCATCGTAGGGTCGGTCATACAAGAAATAAACGGCAATCCCGCTTCCGACAACCGTGTCAAGGCCGCACTGGTTTTCGCCATTTGAAACAATGAAAACAACGATTCCTGCATGCGAGCGCCACCGCTGGCGGTAAAAACAATGAACGGCGCACCCATTTCGAGGCTTTCATTCACGCCTCGCACGAAACGCTCACCGACCACCGACCCCATCGAACCGCCCATAAAACTAAAATCGAACGCAGCGGCTACGATATCTTTATTCTTGAGCTTACCCTTAATCACTACGAGGGCATCGCTTTCCTTGGTCTGTTTTTGCGCTTGGCTGATACGGTCTTTATAGCGTTTGGAATCCTTGAATCTAAGCGGGTCGGTCGGTTTGATATGTTGACCGATTTCTTCTTGATCCTGCTCATCGAGAAATAATTCCAACCGTACTCTTGCCGATATCCGCATGTGATGATTGCATTTAGGGCACACACTGGAATTTCGTTCCAATTCGTTGTTATAGAGAATCGCGTTACAACTCGGACATTTGGTCCATAAGCCCTCTGGCACAGCGCCTTTTTTCTTGTTAGTCCCGTCTGTTCTGATTGTTGAGGGGACCAATTTTTCAAACCAACTCATATTTTAAACTCCGAATTCGCTCATGTGATCGACGACTTATTCATCCATAGCGGCGCGCATGGCTTTAAGTAAATCGACTATTTCGGAACAGGCCTGCTCCGGATTATCCAAATTCGCTTCGATTTTACTGATCAAGGCACTACCGACAACGACACCATCACCTAAATGAGCCACTGTCTTTGCCGTTTCGGCATCCTTGACACCGAAGCCGATTCCGATCGGCAATCGAGTATTGGCACGGATTAACTTCAGCCTTTCCTCGACATCGGCGGTGTTCAAGTGCCCGGCACCGGTCACACCTTTGAGTGAAACGTAGTAAATATAGCCGCTGCCCGCCGCATCCATTTTACGAATGCGTTCTTCATTACTATTAGGAGCCAACAAAAAAACCGGATCGATACCGCGTTCTTTCAGCAACGAAACACAGAAATCGGCCTCCTCAGGCGGCAAATCAACCGTCAGCACACCATCGATTTCGACGCGTTGCGCCGCATTGGCAAAGTCTTCATAACCCATTGCTTCGATCGGATTTAAATAGCCCATCAACACGACCGGCGTTTGGTCATCCTTTCTTCTGAATTCGGCGACTATATTGAGTACTTTTCTTAAACTCATTTTATGCGCCAAGGCACGTTCACTGGCTTTCTGAATAACCGGCCCGTCTGCCATCGGATCGGAAAACGGTACGCCAAGCTCAATAATATCAACGCCCGCTTCCACCATCGCATGCATCATCGGCACGGTAAAATTCGGATGCGGATCGCCGGCCGTCAAAAATGGAATTAAAGCCTTACGGCCTGATTTGGAAAGCTCATCGAATTTTGCGGCTAAACGGCTCACAGTTCTATTCCCTCGCGTTGCGCCAAGGTCATGATATCTTTATCGCCACGACCGGAAAGATTGATAATAATAATGCTGTCTTTGGGCATGGTCGGCGCCAGCTTTGTCGTATAAGCAATCGCATGACTCGATTCCAGCGCAGGGATAATGCCTTCCATTTCGGTTAGATCATGGAAACCCTTCAAGGCTTCATCATCGGTTATGTTGACATATTCGGCGCGCCCGCTGTCTTTCAACCAAGCATGCTCGGGTCCGACGCCGGGATAATCCAAGCCCGCCGAGATTGAATGCGTTTCGATGATTTCACCATCATCATCCTCGATCAAATAAGTCCGATTGCCGTGTAAAACTCCCGGACGTCCCGCACAAAGCGGAGCAGAATGACGTCCTGTTTCGACGCCGTCTCCGGCCGCTTCGACGCCGTACATTTTGACCGACGCATCGTCGATAAAAGGATAAAACAAACCGATCGCGTTCGACCCGCCCCCGACACAAGCGACCAGCGCATCGGGCAACCGCCCGGTCATGGTCAAACATTGTTCTTTGGCTTCACGGCCGATCACGGTTTGAAAATCGCGCACCATCGCAGGATAAGGATGAGGCCCTGCTACCGTTCCAATGATGTAGAATGTATTGTCGACATTAGTAACCCAATCACGGAGCGCTTCGTTTAACGCGTCTTTCAGAGTCTTCGAACCCGATTCGACCGCAACGACTTTTGCGCCAAGCAGTTTCATTCGGTAAACATTCAAGGACTGTCGCGCGACATCGACCGCCCCCATATAAACAACGCACTCGAGTCCCAATCTGGCAGCAACCGTAGCCGTAGCTACACCATGTTGACCCGCGCCGGTTTCAGCGATGATCCGGGTTTTTCCCATGCGCTTAGCCAATAACGCCTGACCGATCGTATTATTAACTTTATGCGCGCCGGTATGATTGAGGTCTTCTCGTTTCAAATAAAGCTGTGCACCGCCTAAATGCCGACTCCAGCGTTCGGCATGGTAAAGCGGTGAAGGGCGCCCGACATAATGCTGTAAATCGGCATCCAGTTCGGTTAAAAATTCAGGATCCTGCATATAGCGCAGATAAGCCTCTTCTAACTCTTGAATAGGCCCCATTAATGTTTCGGCAACGAATTTTCCGCCATAAGGACCGAAATGTCCGCGCTCGTCCGGCAAGTTATAATGCTGTGTCATGTTACTAACTTCTATTACCCTCGTTAATTATTCTTACGAATGCCGCCATTTTACCGGCATCCTTAATACCTTTTTCCGATTCCACGCCGCTGCTAACATCCAATGCATAAGGGCCGACCGATTCCATTGCCTGCCTGACATTGCAGGGTTCCAAACCGCCGGCCAAAATAATCGGTTTCGGGCAAGATTGCGGAATCAAATCCCAATCGAAACGGTTTCCAGAACCGCCTTTCACTCCCGGATGATAGGCATCGAGTAACAAACCGGCGGCACCGGAATACCGTTTAGCCAAATCAGCTATATCAACGTCCTGTCGCATCCTAATTGCCTTGATATAAGGTTTATTGTACAGCTCGCAAGCATCTGGCGCCTCATCGCCGTGAAATTGCAAACAGTCGATCGGCACTCGACTCAACACTTCACGAATACGCGCCTCTTGCTCGTCGACGAACAAACCGACAACACTGGTAAAGGGCGGTAAAGCTTCGGCAATCGCAAGAGCTTGATCGATATCAATATTTCTCGGACTAGACGGATAAAAAACCAACCCGATCGCATCTACGCCTAGATGCGCCGCACGGACTGCGTCATTAACCCGGGTAAAGCCGCAAATTTTCACGCGAGTACGCATAAAGAGATAAGGGATTTAATAAAAAATTTAGCCGAATAGAATAACATAAAACAAAAGCTCTAAGCTAAGGCTAAAATGGCCTCAGCAATTCCCAGTTTGAGAAATTTCTCCGTGTTCAGGGTGCGGGGCCGAATTTTGATCTAAGGTGGTTAATACAACGACTAATGAGTATGATTTGATTCGGAGTGCTCGTGATTGTCAGGATGTAGATGATTATCACTCGGGTGATGGCTCTGAGATGAATCAGAGTGAGGGGGCTCACCACCCGAATCATGTCTATGCTCATTGACTTGCGGTTGCCCGTGCTCATGCACACTGGCTTCTTGGAGATCGATTGCCCCTTCGACTGCAACGCCGTAACGATAGACCATCAATCCGCCCAAATCGGCGCCCAATACGACCAACACAGACAGACCCGCCGACAGCAATAGAAAAAAACCGTTTGCAGCACCTTTAAGCGACCTGCCGGCCAACAGACGCCAAACAGATAACAACGCCGACAAACTCAACACCGTAATACCAATTTGCTCATGCCTTTCCATGATGTCATGAACATTACCGCCGTGCGCAACCGTTTCACCGGCTTGCAAACCGGTATAAACAGTCACTGCTGCGCCAATCGTCCCAAAATAAAGCATCGCCGAAGCGGCACTGCGCCAAACCGGGTTACGAATCAAAGTCCCTAATAAGTCGAGAATAAAAAAACCGATTAATAAAGCGATTGGAAAATGTACTAGCAAAGGATGAATATTATCCAGTTCTGCGATTCCCGGAAATATGCTCGCAAATATGTCCGAAGGCTCTTGAGCCGCTAGACTTTCCAGAAATCCCAAAAAATGCCCGACTGACTCAGCTACCCCGCCGCCATGATCGGCGCCGCCATGAATTTGAAAAGAAAAAAAGTGATTCACATCAATTACGCTATGTTAGGTTTCGAATAAACACAATGTACTCGAAATCGTCGGAATTGCAAACTGCTAGAAAGCGATAAAGCAGACTTGTAAGAGACTTCATCCTACCGAGTTTTGAAATCGGCCTGGTTTCGCCGTATATTAACGGCCTGTTTCCTAAAGCGACATTTCATCAATGGACACCATCAGCATTCGCGGCGCGCGCACCCACAATTTAAAAAACATCGACCTGGATCTGCCCCGCGATTCATTGATTGTCATTACCGGCCTCTCCGGTTCCGGCAAATCCTCACTGGCTTTCGACACGATTTATGCCGAAGGCCAACGGCGTTATGTCGAGTCGCTATCCGCCTACGCCCGGCAATTCCTGTCGATGATGGAAAAACCGGATGTCGATCATATTGAAGGACTATCCCCGGCGATTTCGATCGAACAAAAATCAACATCGCATAATCCACGATCGACAGTCGGCACAATTACCGAAATCTATGATTACTTGCGTTTGCTGTATGCGCGGGCAGGCACGCCTCGTTGCCCTGACCATAACGTTTCATTAGCCGCACAAACCGTCAGCCAGATGGTAGATAGCGTGCTCGAACAACCGGAAGGCGGGCGCTGGATGTTATTGGCACCCGTCATCAGCCAGCGCAAAGGGGAATACCTGCAATTGTTCGAGGACTTACGCGCGCAAGGCTTTATCAGAGCACGTATTGACGGCACCGTATACGATCTCGACGAAACGCCGGTGCTCGACCCCAAGAAAAAACACACGATCGAAGTGATCGTCGATCGATTCAAAATTCGTGACGACATCGCATTGCGCCTTTCCGAGTCATTCGAAACGGCACTTCGCATCGCAGACGGTATTGCGCTGGCCGTTTCCATGGACGACAACACGACCTTATTATTTTCCGAACGCTACGCCTGCCCCCACTGCGGATACAGCATCAGCGAATTGGAACCGCGCATTTTTTCGTTCAACAACCCGAAAGGCGCTTGCCCAACTTGCGATGGACTTGGCGTCCGCCAACACTTCGATCCGGCACTGGTGGTGCATAATCCCAATATCAGCCTAGCCGGCGGGGCGATTCGAGGCTGGGATCGGCGCAACGCTTATTATTATCAAATCATCTGCTCGCTGGCCGAACACTTCGGTTTCGATCCGGAAATCCCTTATCAGGAACTACCTGACAACATCAAAAAAGTATTATTGTTCGGCAGCGGCAACGAAGCGATCGATTTCAAATTACTTGGCGGTCCGCGCGCCGGCCAAACCAAACGCTACAGCTTTGAAGGCATCATTGCGAACATGGATCGCCGTTACCATGAAACCGACTCTCCGATGGTCCGTGAGGAACTGGCCAAATATCTATCGCAAAAAACCTGTCCCGACTGCGGCGGAGCGCGCCTAAACAAGGCCGCCCGCCATGTTTTCGTCAACGAACGCCCCTTGCACGAACTTACCCGTTTTCCGATACGCAAATCTTTACAGTTTTTCGAAGAATTGGACTTACCTGGAAAACAGGGCGAAGTGGCTGCAAAAATCATCAAGGAAATCGTCGAACGACAAGAGTTCTTGGTCAATGTCGGGCTGGACTATCTGACCCTAGATCGTAGCGCCGATACGTTGTCCGGCGGCGAAGCACAACGTATCCGACTGGCCAGCCAAATAGGCGCGGGCTTAGTCGGCGTGATGTATGTGCTCGACGAACCTTCAATCGGCCTGCATCAGCGCGATAACGATCGCTTGTTGAATACCCTGTTCCGGCTCAGGGATCTGGGTAATACCGTAATCGTCGTAGAACACGACGAAGATGCGATTCGCTCGGCCAATCATATCGTCGATATCGGCCCCGGCGCCGGTATTCACGGCGGTAGAATCGTCGCACAGGGTTCGCCGCAAGACATCATCGACTCACCCGACTCGTTGACCGGCCAGTACTTGTCGGGAAAACAAATGATTTCGATTCCGGAAAGCACGACGCCGGTCGACCCGGAAAAGCGTATCGTGATCCGCAACGCTCAAGGCAATAACCTGAAAAACGTCCATATTGCTCTGCCGGTCGGCCTACTTACCTGCATTACCGGCGTATCCGGCTCAGGGAAGTCGACGCTCATAAACGATACGCTCTACCGCTATGCTGCGCGCGCAATCAACCGAGCCGGCGCCCTGCCCTCACCGTGCGATGAAATCGAAGGCATTGAATATTTCGATAAAGTCATTGATATTAATCAAAGCCCGATCGGCCGAACACCCCGTTCGAATCCCGCCACTTATACCGGAATTTTTACGCCCATCCGGGAATTATTTGCGGCAACGCCAGAAGCTCGTTCACGCGGTTACACGCCGGGGCGCTTCAGCTTCAACGTCAAAGGGGGGCGTTGCGAGGCCTGCAAAGGAGATGGAGTCATCAAAGTCGAAATGCATTTCTTGCCGGATATTTTCGTACATTGCGACGTCTGCGGCGGTAAACGTTATAACCGTGAAACGCTGGAAATTCGCTACAAAGGCAAAGCAATCAACGAAGTATTGGACATGACCGTAGAGGACGCCGCGCAATTTTTCAGTGCCGTCCCGGTGTTATCCAAAAAACTCCATACTTTGACCGAAGTGGGATTGAATTACATCACGCTCGAACAAAATGCAGTCACGCTTTCCGGCGGCGAGGCGCAGCGCGTCAAGCTCGCAAAGGAATTGTCGAAACGCGATACCGGAAAGACGCTCTATATTCTCGACGAGCCCACAACCGGCCTGCATTTCCACGATATCAAACAATTATTGCGCGTATTACATACACTACGAGATCACGGCAATACCGTGATTGTCATCGAGCATAACCTGGACGTGATCAAAACGGCGGATTGGATTATTGATATGGGGCCGGAAGGCGGCGATGCAGGAGGCACACTGGTCGCCGAAGGTACTCCTAAACAACTGAGTAAAAACAACGCCTCTCATACCGGGCATTATTTAAAACGATTTTTTAGCTGATTTGGCGAATTGATTCGATTTTTTAACGCGGCTCAATCTTATTCGCTATCTTCATGTCTTTCTAGATCAATATTACGAAATAAGGATTGAAAACAAAAAAGGCCGGAAAGAACGCTCTTTCCGGCCTTTTTTACATTGCAAAAGCGTTATACTTTTTCTGATTCGGCTAGCGCGTTGAACGCATCGATTTTAGCTTTGCCGGTGTTGACCAATTCGACTCCGGTATCGATGACCATTTTGACAAGACCAGGAATTCGATAGACTCTCAAACCTAAATAAGCCACTATCGGAATCGCAATAAAAGCCGCAATAAATCCGTTTAAACCGAACAAGGTCATCAACTTGATCAATAATACGGCGGCATCCAGCGGCAATAAAACCATCGCTCCGAAATAAATCAATACCATGAATGTAAACAGAACGAATACGACGAACTGGAGAAGTCTAACTAATGCGACGTTAATATTTTTCATTGTAATTTTAATTTCCCGACAATACTAAGAAGCCTCGAAGGCCGCAACATGTTCGGCCCTTTAATCGTGAAAGGGCAAGCCTTTAAAAGGCGCTTATTATACAGAAATGCGATCCAATTTCATTTTTTATTGCTCAGGCTCGTTGCGCAGGAAAAACCGATATAAAATCGCTCCTGCAATAAAACCGCCTAAATGCGCCCACCAAGCCACATCAACCATCACGCCATCAAACATCACTGAAGTCGTGGCTTTTTGCAATTGAAGAATGATCCAAAACCCCAAAAAAGCTATCGCCGGCACATGAAAAACCAATGGAAAAAATAAGATCGGTATAAAAACAATGACGCGCTCAAACGGATATAGAAAAAAATAAGCCCCCAATACGCCGGCGATGGCTCCCGATGCGCCAACGACCGGTATCGTTAAATAGGGGTCGAAATAAAACTGCAAAGCCTGAGCCGATAACCCGCAAACCACATAAAAAACCAAAAAGCGAGCCTTGCCCATCCGGTCTTCGACATTATCGGCAAAAATCCACATGAACAACATGTTAGTAACTAAATGAAACCAGCCTCCATGCAAAAAAAGACTGGTCAAAAACGATAAATAATAATCGGGGGGCAAGCCGAAATGAGCCGCCCAAGCGGGGCTTGAATAACGCAACGGCACCATACCGAATAGATAAGTCAAACGGTGTTTCAATTGATCGGGACTAATTTCCATCGCGATAAAGATCACGATACATAAAACCATTAAACTCCAAGAAACAATCGGCCTTGAATAACACGGAGCGGTATCTCTAATTGGAATCATGATCTTTCCGTTTATAAACAGCTTTTCTAAAATTTAAAAAAATATCGGCCATGCCGAGAAAAGCCATGCCGACGATCGCATATTGAGGCATAACAAACAATAACAAATACGGCGGCAGCAAATAATTTTTGCTGCGCTCGGAAACGTCAACCGTACAATGTAAAACCGCCATACCATGGAAGAAAAATGGCATCGTAAAAACCAATAACAAATCATAAAGCAAGGCTTCGCTTAATACCGCTGTCACGATCAACACTACACTCAAAACGCCCAATGCATAAATGGGATATCTAACTCGGTAAAATTCCTCGGCGAATCCTCCAGGGTTGTATAAAGCCGCCTGCATCCAACGTCCGATCAACAACGATGAAGTCACTGCGAAACCGAACATCATCGCCACCAATCCATTCATCAACCGTAAAGTACCATCGGCCTCGAAACCTTGATAAGTAGCGCCTTTAACGCCTTCAACAGCCCCTTCCAACCAATTAGCCCACCATTGCGCGGCATCGCCTGATACGACCTGTATCGAAACCGCCAAGAGGGCCGCAAACACCGCCGCGACCATTATCGCCAAACTTTGCGATTGGGTAACACGCAATACTTTCGCCGAAGCCGCCAACGGCACCAACAAAAACAAAACCACCGGAGTCTCGAGGCCCGGTCTGCTTTCGACAAAAAGACTACTAACATAAACAACCAAAGCCGTTCCGATCAAAACAATCAACCAGTAGCTATCCGAACGCGACAATACGCATAATGCGATGATGCCGCAACAAAATAGCGCCAACGGCAAAACAAATTGAGATAAAGCACCCAACACGCAAGCAGCGGCCAAGGCCTGATACGGTCCCTGCATAACAAAATTCGCTAAAGCCCTCATAAATAACAATCCTCCTTAAAACCCAATCTTAAAGATAAAACCGGCGCATTAAATTTTATATTCCGTGCCCGGCGACTTTGCTGCTTAGCATATCAGCATGCTGAAAAAGATAAAATCAATGGCTATGTTCGCGTTAATAGTTGATACCTATTTGAACTCAAAGTCCGCAGAAACCAAAGGATATAGCTCTAAATAACTTGCTTTTTTCAATATTAAGCGAATTGTTGAAAGGAGGGTACGGTTGCTCGATTGGCAGATGTCTGCGGCAGGGCAGATTTTTGCTCCTGCAAAATCTGCATTCACGCCATCCATGGCGTTTGCAAATTTTTGCTCCTCGGCAATTGCTGAGTTACATGGATGTAATGAATGCAGAAAATGCAGGAGCATTTTCTGCCCTGTATCGCCTAAAGCGCCTACTGTTGGTGCCCTAATACACGCCATCCTTGGCAATCAGTCGCCGCCGTCAAGCCTACATGGACGTATTTACGGCGTCCTGTCAAGCGAATAATCGCACCCTCTTCCACGCTCAGAGTATTGGAAAGTAATCATTGACTATTTCCTAAATGGTTTATTAATACCTTTCGCACTTCAAATTTCGGCAGTGCCCGAGGAGGCGCCGGGGTGTCCGATAAAGGCTTTGCCAGCATGGAGCTGGCATAGAGCCTACATGGACGTATTCACGGCGTCCTTTGACGGACACCCCGGCGCCGAATTTTTATCTACGATGGGTATATTCCCTTTATACTCAAAAATTAGCTAACTTTATGAAGGTATAGGGTGTGGCTAACGAGGATGTCGGCAGCAGAGCGCTGCCGTCAAGCCCCCATGGATGGGTTCACGGAGGTCCTCGATAGACACATCTCATACCTTTTATTCTTAGGCGGTTTTTCAATCAAAAGGGAGTAGTAGGAAAGAGAACCGTTTCAACTGCTAACGCGAGCATAGCCAAATCAATGACGCTTCATACAGATCTCAACGACACTAAGAACTTTTATTCGAAGTTGCTTATATTTTAAACAAAACGTAACATTGTCGGATTTATCTTTACGGCGCTTCTGCTAAATTGGAAAACTGCCAGCTCAGCCAACTCATTCAAGGTTTTATGGAAACACAACCGGGACCAACGCCCTCTTTAACATTCGGCCAATTCGAGCTTGATTCACGCATCCGACAAGCCACGGAAGCCATGGGTTTCGATCGCCCAACCGAAGTACAGGCTGCCGTCATACCTTTGGCCACCGAATCCAAAGATCTTTGGGTTTGTGCAAAAACCGGAAGCGGTAAAACCGCAGCCTTTCTAATACCCGCTTTACAGTATCTGCTGCAAAATTGCCCTGCAGACAACGCGGCAAAAGTCTTGATACTCGCGCCTACAAGGGAACTGGCCAAACAAACATATAAACAATGCCGACAGTTGGCCGAATTCACTCCGATCAAGTCCGGTATGATTATCGGCGGCGAAGATTTCAAAAAACAATCCACTTTATTTGCGAAAAGTACCGCCATCATCATCGCAACTCCAGGACGCCTAATCGAAGTCATCGAGGAAGGCTCCGCCGATTTCAGCCGACTCGACCTACTCATTCTCGATGAAGCCGACCGTATGCTCGACATGGGCTTCAAAAACGATTTACTGAAAATCGCAAGCGTTTGCAAGCCGGAACGCCAAACCCTGTTATTTTCCGCGACACTTAATCCGACGATCAAAGGCATTGCTCTCACACTTCTTAAAGAGCCGGAAAAAGTCTATCTCGATGGCATACACGCAGAACATGAAGATATCGAACAGCAAATGTTGCTGGCCGACGATTTCGAACATAAGAAAAAATTATTGATCTGGCTGCTAAGCCACGAAACATATGTAAAAGCCTTGGTCTTCACCAACACCAAAGTCCATACCGATCAATTGCGCGGCCCATTGAGAGGGCAAAAACTGCGCGTAGGCTCGCTGCATGGCGACATGGACCAAAGCGAACGCAACAAAACCATGGGGTTTTTCCGAGATGGAACCATCGATATATTGGTCGCAACCGACGTTGCCGCGCGCGGTCTCGATATCGAAGGTGTGGACCTGGTCATTAATTTCGACTTAGCCCGTAACGGTAATGACTATCTGCACAGAATCGGCCGTACCGGACGAGCCGGTCGACCGGGACTTGCAATCGCATTGATCAACTCTACCGAATGGAACGTCTTGGCGGGTATCGAACGCTATCTACAACAGCGACTGACCCGGCGCACGATCAAGGAGTTGGAAGGTCGCTATAAAGGACCCAAAAAGCTCAAAGCCTCGGGAAAAGCGGCCAGTAGTAAAAACAAAAAAGCGGAACCGAAGAAGAAAGCATCCAAAATCAAAGATCGCCATCGTGACCGAAAAAAAATCGGTAAAAGACGCAAGCCAAGCGAACTGGAAAACAACGGTTAATCTCAAACTTTCAAGCGTTCGACAACTCGTCCATTCTGCAAATGTTCCTCGATAATCTCATCGATATCGGCTTGATTTTCATAACGATACCAAATGGCATCGGGATAGACGACCATTACCGGCCCTTCCTTACAACGATCCAGACAACCGGCATTGTTGATGCGACATTTGCCGGGCCCGCTCATTTTTAGCTTTTTCAATTGCGCTTTCGCATAATCTCGAAAACACTGCGCGTCATGATCTTGGCAGCAGGCCGCTCCATTCTCGCGCTGATTGGTACAGAAAAAAACATGGTGTTTAAAGTAACTCATCGCAGTATTTTAAAATTTCGTAAGATTTCTATTTCTGGTTCCCACGGTACTTCGTAGGAACCCATACCTTGGCTTCCGAGGCAAAACCGACATGCGTTCCCACGCTGAAACCGTGGGAACGAGGAATATTTGGCAAATAATTACTTCAATCGCCATCTGCAGAGCCGTCATCGACAAAATCCCGACTATCGACATCTTGAGAATCGGACCTAGTTTCAGGATCTAATTCTTGGATGGCGCCATCAGCGCCTATCAATACTGAACTTGCCAAGCCCCGAAATATACCGTGCTCGATAACGCCCGGCATGGCGTTAAGCGCGTCGTCGAGATCAACGGTATCAATCGTGGCATCAAATACGGTATCGAGTACCAAGCTTCCGTAAGACGTCACCACCAATCCGTCACCGTTTGCAGTACGTCGTAATGCCGGCCTGCCGCCTAGTTTTACCAAACTTTCTTTAACCATTCGCCAGGCAAACGGCATTACCTCGATTGGAATTGGAAAACGTTCGCCGATACGCCCAACCAACTTGCTTTTATCGATCAGAACAACGAATCGGTCGGCCGCCTTCGCCAACAATTTTTCTCGCACCAAATCGTAGCCCCGTCCTTTAAGCAGCGTCTTATCGAGGGTGACTTCATCGGCGCCATCGACATAGAGATCGATTCGCTCGGTTTGTTCGATCGACTGCAGAGGCAAACCCAATTCACGAGCCTTAATCGCGCTGACAACCGAACTGGCGATCACGATCACTTTTAAACCTTCATCTTTATGGAGGCGAGACAACTCTTTAATAAAACAGTCTGCCGTGGAACCGGTCCCGAGTCCGACCCGCATCCCGTCTTTAACAAGCTTTGCGGCATGGACTGCCACCAATTCTTTATCATTCATTGCGACTCCCAGAAGTAATCCATTCGTCAATTAAGTTTCTATATATACCTTTCGCACTTCAAATTTCGGCATTGTTGGAGGAGGCCTTGGGGTGCTCGGTAAAGGCTTTGCCAGTATGGAGCAGGCATAGAACCTACATGGACGTATTTACCCAGCACCTACATGGACGTATTTACCCAGCACCTAAATAAGCCATGATTTTAAATCATTGCCAAAGACCTATGGAATTTAGGTGCTGGGTTTACGGCGTCCTTTGACGGGGTACCCCAAGGCCGAATTTTCATCTACGATGGGTAGTAAGTGAAGTAGCGATAACAACAAACTATTGACCACCCGCCATCAACTTATAAGCCACCCCTCCGATAACTACCAGTGCAACCAAAGCCCAGCCCAGACAATCCATATATTCGCGTAGTTTCGCTTCGAGTTTTTCGCCACCTGCCACGATTAGCAACGAAACCAAAAAAAACCTCGCTCCACGCCCGACTGTCGATGCCAGCACGAACGGTAAAAACACCATACTCATCACGCCGGCCGCTATCGTGAATACTTTGTAAGGTATCGGCGAAAAACCGGCCACCAAGACTGCCCAGAACCCCCAATTGGTAAACCATTGCCGGGCCAATAAAAAACCCTCCCAATAATGCGTGGTTTTTAACCAAGGCTCAAGCTGGTCGAACATAAAAAAACCGATCGCATAACCAAAGATGCCTCCCAAGACCGAAAATAACGTGGTCCATAGCGCAAATTGGAAAGCGTGTTGAGGACGGCCGAGTGCCATCGGCGCCAACATGACATCGGGCGGAATCGGAAAAAAAGACGATTCTGCAAAGCTCAAAGCGCAAAGATACTTCAAGGCATGCCGATGCCGGGACCACAATAGCGTCTTATCGTATAGCGCTTGAAACATACTTACTCCCTGCCCGACAAAAACGGCACGAAATTGACCGACTCCAGGATTTCGACTTCGAACCCTGATGCGTTTCGCGTAACCCGTTGTAGCTCCTGTCCGCCGGCATGACCGATCGGAATCACCATCACGCCGCCGACAGCCAGTTGCCGTAGAAGCATTTCGGGAATTTCGGGCGGAGCCGCCGTTACCAAAATCCCATCGTAAGGAGCATGTTCCGGCCATCCCCAGCCGCCATCGCTGTGCAAATAGCTGATGTTTTTATGTTTCAAACTCCATACCAAATTTTTGGCTTTCTTCTGCAACGGCTGAATCCGTTCGACTGTATACACATAATCAACCAATTGCGACAACACCGCCGTCTGATAACCGCAACCTGTACCGATTTCCAGGACCTTGGCAAGCGGGCCTGATGCCAGAAGCAATTCGGTCATTTTAGCGACAATATAAGGCTGCGATATCGTCTGGTTATAACCGATCGGCAAAGCGGTATCTTCGTAGGCCCGACTAGCGAGCGCTTCATCGACGAACAAATGACGCGGAGTATTACGCAACGCATCGAGAATTTTATGATTGGTGATCCCCTGCTCCTTCAAACGCCCCACCATACGCTCCCGGGTTCGCATGGAAGTCATGCCTATTCCTTTTACATTAAGCATCATCATTATTATATTTCTCCTAAGGCAACCATTTTTCTAAAGCGCCTATACGTTCATAGCGTGTCAAATCGACTTGCAAGGGGCTAACCGAAACATAACCCGATTTAATCGCGTAAAAGTCGGTTCCCGGCCCCGCATCTTGTTCGACTCCTGGCGGCCCAACCCAGTAAATAGGTCTTTCTCGAGGATCGACACTTTTGACCACCGGCTCGGCTTTATGGCGTTGGCCCAAACGCGTTGCCTGAAATCCTTTAAGCTCGCTAAAAGGAATATCGGGTACATTGACATTCAAAATACTATCTTGAGGCAAAGGCTCTTCTATCAATCTTTGTAGTAATATAACCGCAACTTGCCCCGCCGTATCGAAATACCTCGGATTATTGCCGGCCAACGAAATCGCCACAGCCGGCAGGCCTAAAAACCGGCCTTCGGTCGCCGCCGCCACGGTGCCGGAATAGAGTACGTCATCGCCCAAATTGGAACCGTGATTGATTCCGGCAAATACCATATCAGGCTCTTGTGCCAACAAGCCGGTGATCGCTAAATGAACGCAATCGGTCGGCGTGCCGTCTACTCTAATAAAACCGTTAGAGGTTTGGTAAGCTCTGAGCGGTCTTTCCAGAGTCAGTGAATTACTGGCCGCGCTACGGTTTCGGTCCGGCGCCACAACCGAAATTTCGGCATGAACGCTTAATGCACCCGCCAATGCATTCAGGCCTTCCGCCAGATAGCCGTCATCATTGCTCAACAAAATGTGCATTTTAAGTCGCCCCGCGCGCAAATAGTTTATAAAATCCCTAATATTAACAACTTATCGTATTTAAATCAGCTAACGTGAGAAAAAAAAGCCTAACACAAGAAGATCGGGATCTGTTTCGCCAAGCAGTTGGGAAAGTCATATCGATAGACAGCGACAAACTGCACCTGAGCACCACACCTAAACCCAAACCCATACCCGCTAAACGTTCAGTTGATAATGCTCAATCGCTTGACGAATCAATATTGGTCACTGAATTGCTAAGTCTCGAGGATAGCCTGAGCTTTTTAGGCCCCGGTTTACAAAAAAATGTTTTGCGAAAAATGCGGAAAGGGCGTTACGGACTCGATGCCGAAATCGACTTACACGGCCTGAGTAGCCACGAGGCAAAAAAGCAATTATTACGCTTTCTGCATAGCTGTGTGGAGGAAGGTTTCCGTTGCGTGTGTATCGTACATGGCAAGGGCTATCGCTCACCGGATAACCTACCGATTTTGAAAAACAGCCTCAATTTATGGCTTCGCCAACACCGGGATGTACAAGCCTTTTGTTCCGCGCCGCACAGAGAAGGCGGCACGGGGGCGGTTTTTGTTCTGCTGCGTTTAACGGATAAATACGACGAACAAGACGATGCCGAGCGCTAAACGATACCAAACGAAAGGAATCATGCCGATCCGATTCAGCAATTTCAAAAACCAACCGATTGTTAAGTAAGCAACGACACAGGAAACCGCCGCCCCGGTCGCCATAAAGTCCCACATGACTTCGATATCGGACTTGAACAATTCAAAAGCCTTTAGCATACCGGCCAATGCAATTACCGGAATCGACAGCAGAAACGAGAAACGAGCAGCTTGCTCGCGCTGTAAACCGGAAAACAAGCCGGCCGTGATCGTAATACCCGCACGGGAAGTGCCGGGAATCAATGCAATCGCTTGAAATACGCCGACCAGCAAAGCATCGAATAAAGTCACAACAGTCCGGCGCTCTTTAGCGAATTTTTCCGAAACCCACAGCAACATCGCGAAAACGATGGTCGAACTCGCAATAACCAGAGGCGATCTTAATGACTCTTCAAGCGAGTGAGGCATCAATAAGCCCGAAAGGCCCACCGGAATCGTGCCCAACACCACATACCAGGCTAAACGGGAATCGTCCGAAGCTCCATTGCCGGTGAACGAACCGAACCATGCCACAATGATCGTTAATAAATCTTTACGGTAATAGGCTACAACAGCCGTTAAGGTACCGACATGCACCGCAACATCGAATGCGAGCCCCTGATCCTCCCAACCCAAGATAACCGGCAATAAAATCAAATGCGCGGAACTCGAAATCGGTAAGAATTCAGTCAACCCCTGTAGCAAAGCCAACGCTGTGGCTTGAATAATATCCATGATTTAACTCTCTATTATTTCTCGAAGCAAAGCGGTCGCATAGCTACCCGCCGGTAAAGTAAATTTTAGTTGCAATCTGTCTAGCGAAATAAAACGCCACTCTAAATCTGACACACACATCCTAAGCGCCCTGCGAGCGCTTTCGAGGCCGCAGTTGGACAAACCGCGACCTATAAAATCGAAACGTTCTATAACTGCGGATTCGATCGCCCGAGCCTTACCGGCTACTTCGGAAGCCCCCTGCCCGCAAAGCACAGCGCTCGGGTGAATTTCGCACGCGTCGACCCTTTTAGAAATGGATTGATCGATTTGGTCGACTTTAAAAAACCCTCGGGAGCCGTCAACAATGAAAACATCACCATCGACCGGTTTATTCCAACTCTCTAGCTTGATTCTTTCAGCCAAAATATGATTGAACAAAAACGAACGTGCCGCCGATAAGTAAATACCGCGTTGTTCACGCTTAACCTTAGCGCCTTCGAATAGAGCCAGAGCTTTATTGACATTCTGTCCGAGATTTCCGAAGCGTTGCTCGCCGAAATAATTTGGCACACCGCAGGTCTTGATCCGACTCAACTGATCTTCAAGTCGCTTTTCGTCACCTTGCCAATCTCTAATCAATAGTTCGAAACGATTACCGGATAATATGCCGCGTTTCAATTTACGAGCATGACGTATTGACCGATGAACCGTAATCGTTTCCGATTCGAAACCGGACCATTGTGGCGCTTCCTTGCCCGGTAACCATACACTGAACCATTGCGTCGTAACGGCATGACGATCCTTCAAGCCGGCATATCCGATATCGCGCTGCCTAACGCCGGCAAAACGAGCCAGTTGTCTCGCCACAAACTCGGTATTTTCGCCTTTTTTCTCAATGAGCAGGAAAACATGCTCGCCTTCGCTTGAGGGTTCGAACGACAGCACTTCATTGACGATAAAGTCCTCGGGCTCAGTGCGGATCTTTCCGGTTCCAGATGGGCCTCCGTAAGCATAGGGCCACTGCGGTATTTCGATGTTTTTCAAGACTAGGAGGGATCCGTTGGTTTAACTATTGAAACTTGGATGATGTCGATCAGGCGGGTTCTTGCCGATGTATCCAAGGTAATTGCGGCAATTATCCGGCTTTGAGAAAATAATCTTTCATTCTAACGTTCATGAAGGCCCGGCAAATGAAAGTGCGTGGCGGAGGGTGCGGTCACTCGCCCGACAGGACGCCATGGATGGCGTGCATTAGGGCACCAACAGTAGGCGCTTTAGGCGATGCAGGGCAGAAAAATGCTCCTGCATTTTCTGCATTCATTACATCCATGTAACTCAGCAATTGCCGAGGAGCAAAAATTTGCCCTGCCGCCGATGCCTATCGATCAAGCAACCGCACCCTCTTCGGAACCGGTTTAACCATAAAGAACATGAAAAAATTTCAAGAAATCACCTAAATTTTCTTGCTAGCCTTTTTGGTGAGCGAAAGTTTTATACAAACGTATATCAAGTTATTGAACAACCTTCTTATTCTTCATGATCTTCATGGTGAAATGCTTTTTCTAGGTTTAAGGTTTGCCCTACTACAAGTTTGAACAATGCCTGTAGGACGGGTTTACAAATCCGGCTCTATCTGCGTCGCTCTACCTTTCAATCAATACGGCCGCCTGGACGGCAATGCCTTCTCCGCGGCCTTCAAAACCGAGCTTTTCGGTCGTGGTCGCCTTGACATTGATACAGTCGAGTTCGACCTTCAAATCTTCAGCAATATTACGGCACATCCCCTCGATATGTGGTGCCATTTTCGGCGCTTGGGCAATAATCGTAATATCGGCATTGACGAGAAAATAACCTTTATTTTGCACAATCTGATAAACATGGCGAAGCAATACGCGGCTATCGGCTCCTTTGAAACTTGGATCGGTATCGGGAAAGTGCTTACCGATATCGCCTAACGCGGCCGCGCCCAAAAGCGCATCAGACAAAGCATGCAGCACGACGTCTCCGTCCGAATGCGCGTCGAGACCTTTTTCATAAGGAATCTTCACGCCACCCAAAATAACGTCTCCACCTTCCTTGAAACGATGCACATCGTAACCTTGACCGACTCTGATCATTGTTGTTGCCTGCTCATTGTTGCTGTTCCAAATAAAATTGCGCTAAGGGTAAGTCTTCGGGTCGGGTAATCTTGATATTGTCGGGACGTCCTTCGACGATCTTGGGTTGAAAGCCGAGCAATTCGAGCGCACTCGCCTCATCGGTCACGGCCGGATTGCCGACCGACGCTTCAAGCGCCTGTTTCAACTGGCCGTAGCGAAACATCTGCGGCGTCAACGCGCGCCAAATATGCGTTCTGTCCAAGGTTCCGACAATACTGCCGCCTTGGACGTTTTTTAGCGTATCATGCGACGATAGCGCCAAAATTCCGCCTATTTCGTCATCTTGCAATGAGTCAATCAGAAACCGAATATCGGCGGTGGTAATACAAGGTCTCGCCGCATCGTGAACCAACACCCAATCTTGTTCAGATGCTGATCCGGATATCGCCTGTAACGCAGAAAGCACTGAATCCGAACGCTCCTTGCCACCCGGCGCGGTCTGCACATACTCATTTTTCGAAATCACCAGTTCCGGCCAATACGGATCTTCGATAGAAATCGCAACCGAAATCGCAGTAAAAATTTCGGCTTGCAACAAACGCGTCAATGTATGTTCCAAGACAGTTTTGCCTACTAATTCGAGATATTGTTTGGGGCGGTCGGCCTGCATGCGTTTGCCGACACCGGCAGCCGGAACTACCGCCCATATGGATCGGGTATTTGTCATCGATAAGGTAAAAATCTATGCTTGTCTATGGGATCCTACGGTGGACCGCTCATCGTTATGAATAACTGGTAACCATCATTATGGTATCTGAGCCTTTGTGACCTCGATACCATTAACATTCACTGGCAACCCGGGCTTCGATTCGACATCGCGATCAAGGGGGGCGCTCCCACAGACAGAATGTCGTAGACTGGGTTGAGCATCAGCGATACCCAGCGTTCCTTGCATTGTAAAGTCGGAGCTCACATTGCTGATCCCATTCCAGCCGATCTGCCCTACTCCAGAACCTGAAAAAAAGTCTCGCCTTCCTTAATCATCCCTAATTCATAGCGGGCTCTTTCCTCGATCGCCTCTTGTCCTTTTCTCAAATCCAGAACTTCGCCGTAAAGGGCCGCATTGCGTTCCTTTTTTTCCTGAACTTGCATCGCGAGCTCATCCAATCGGCTTTGATATTGATTGATCTGAACAATGCCGCCGTCGCCGAACCAAAGGCGATACTGCAAATGCACGATGATCGCAATCAGTACCGCGACGAAAATCTTGAAATTATTCATTGAGCGGGCCATCCTGAATCCGGGCGGCGACAGTGCCGCCCCTTTTCAGACAAATCAGAGCATTTTGAATGCACTGCGACCCGCGTATTTCGCCTGAGAACCCAATTCGTCCTCGATCTTCATTAAACGATTGTATTTGGCAACACGATCGGAACGACTCAGAGATCCTGTTTTGATCTGACCGGTTCCAGTCGCGACGACTAGATCGGCAATCGTCGTATCTTCGGTTTCACCGGATCGATGCGAAACGACGGCGCTATAACCGGCGGCTTGCGCGGTATGAATCGCATCGAGCGTTTCGGTCAAGGTACCGATTTGATTAACCTTGATCAAAATCGAATTGGCGATGCCTTTTTCTATGCCTTCTTTCAGAGTTTTAGGGTTAGTCACGAACAGATCGTCACCGACCAATTGAATCATACCCCCCAACTTCTCGGTATGAATTTTCCAACCGGCCCAATCGTTTTGATCCAGACCGTCTTCGATCGAGATGATCGGATATTTTTTGACCCACTCGACAAAGAAATCGGTCATTTCTTCCGACGTGAAGCTCCGGTTTTCCGCGGATAATACATATTTGCCATCTTTATAATATTCGGAGCTGGCCGCATCCATACCCAGATAGATATCTTGCCCTGCTTTGTAACCTGCTTTTTCGATCGCTTCGAGGATGACTTCGATCGCTTCTTCGTTCGAAGATAGATTCGGAGCAAAACCGCCTTCGTCGCCGACCGTAGTTGCCAAACCTTTACCTTTCAGTACTTTCGCGAGGTTGTGGAATACTTCCGCGCCGTAACGAATCGCTTCACGGAAGTTCGGCGCGCCGACCGGCAGAATCATGAATTCTTGCAAATCGACGCTGTTGTCGGCGTGCGAACCGCCATTGATGATATTCATCATCGGCACCGGCATGATAAATTCGCTACTGGTGTTCATATAATTGTACAAAGGCAGGCCCGCGTCTTTCGCTTCGGCATGCGCGGCCGCCATTGAAACCGACAGAATCGCGTTAGCGCCTAAACGGCCTTTGTTCTCGGTACCATCCAGTTCGATCATCTTTTGGTCGATAGCAGACTGATCGCCTGCGTCCATGCCAAGGATCGCGGAACGAATTTCAGTATTGACGTTATTAACGGCTTTCAACACGCCTTTACCTAGATAGCGTGATTTATCACCGTCACGCAATTCGATAGCCTCACGTTCGCCTGTCGATGCGCCGGAAGGCACCATGGCGCTACCGATAAAACCTGAAGACAGAACCACATCTGTTTCAATCGTCGGATTACCGCGTGAATCCAAAATTTCTCTTGCACGAATGTCTACTATTTCAGCCATTAGGGTTCCTTATAAAGTTGTTTCGATCAAACTGCTTGCTTTCACAGCTTGATCCAAGGTGATTAAAATTTTAAGTAATTCTTTGATGCGGTGCATAGGCCAAGAATTAGGACCATCGCTAAGTGCCTCGGCCGGATTCGGATGCGTTTCCATAAATAGCCCTGAAACGCCGACCGCTACTGCCGCTCTTGCCAGTACCGGAACGAATTCACGTTGCCCGCCGGAACAAGAACCTTGCCCGCCCGGCAATTGCACCGAATGCGTCGCATCGAACACGACCGGACAACCTGTATCTCGCATAACGGCCAGCGAGCGCATATCCGATACCAGGTTGTTATAGCCGAACGACACACCGCGTTCGCAAACCATGATCTGCTGATTGCCGGTCGCTTTGGCTTTGTTTGCCACATTGGCCATGTCCCAGGGAGCCAAGAACTGGCCTTTTTTAATATTGACCGGTATACCTAACTCGGCAACGCTTTGAATAAAATTAGTCTGCCTACATAAAAATGCCGGCGTCTGCACGACATCAACCACTTCGGCGACTTCTTTCAGCGGAGTATCTTCATGAACGTCAGTCAATACCGGCACACCGATTTGCTGCTTGACCTTTTGCAGAATGGCCAAACCCCGCTCAAAACCGAGGCCTCGAAAACTTTCCAGCGAAGAACGATTCGCTTTATCGAAAGACGATTTATAGATGAACGGAATACCCAATTCAGCCGTGATTTCTTTCAGGAAACCCGCAGTTTCCATAGCCAGTTCCTCACTTTCGATCACGCAAGGGCCTGCGATCAAAAACAATGGCTTATCGAGCCCTACTTCAAAGTTGCATAATTTCATTTCTCGGTTTCCTTTTTATGAAGAGCGGCCGCGGCAACAAAACCGGAAAATAACGGATGGCCTTTACGCGGCGCCGAATTAAATTCCGGATGAAATTGGCAAGCCAAAAACCAGGGGTGCTCCGGAATTTCGATGACTTCGACCAAGCGCCCGTCGATCGATTTGCCTGAGAAGCGCATGCCGTTTTGCTCAAGCCTTTCAAAATATTTATTATTAAACTCGTAACGGTGCCGATGACGCTCTCTAATCACTTCCTTCTGATAAAGCTCGTAAGCTAACGAGCCAATTTGCAAACGGCATTTTTGCCCGCCCAAACGCATCGTGCCGCCTAAGTCGGAATTTGCACTTCGAACCTCCACCTGTCCTTCCGCATCCATCCATTCGGTAATTAAGCCTATTACCGGATGCGGGGAATCGGGTAGAAACTCGGTACTGTGCGCGCCCTCCAGATTGGCGACATTGCGAGCAAACTCGATAACCGCCACCTGCATGCCTAAACAAATCCCTAAATAAGGGATCTTATTTTCCCGAGCATACCTAACTGTCGCAATCTTACCTTCGACACCTCGCTCGCCAAAACCGCCGGGAACCAAAATCGCATCAACGGGCTTCAAAGCCGAAACACCTTCCTCCTCGATCATTTCCGAATCGATATATTCAATCTTTACCTTATTTCGGGTTTTAATGCCGGCATGAATCAATGCTTCATGCAATGATTTATAAGCATCGGAATGATCGACATATTTTCCGACGATCGCAATCGACACTTCATTGAGCGGATGAGTTAGACCTTCGATCACATTTTCCCATTCGGTCAAATCAGCTTTAGGGACATCCAAGCGAAGTTTTTCGACAACAATATCGTCCAACCCCTGCTCATGCAGCAGCAAAGGAATACGATAAATCGAATCAGCATCGATCGCGGAAATAACAGCTCTCTCAGCAACATTCGTAAACAACGCAATTTTACGACGTTCGATTGCCGGAATCGGTTGTTCGGAACGACAAATCAAGATATCCGGCTGAATTCCGATTGTCCTAAGTTCTTTAACAGAATGTTGGGTCGGTTTGGTTTTGATCTCACCGGCCGACTTGATATAGGGAACTAGCGTCAAGTGAATGAAAAGCGCGCGATCCCTACCCAATTCAACATACATTTGCCGGATCGCCTCCAGAAAAGGCAGCGATTCGATGTCGCCGACCGTGCCGCCAACTTCGATAATCGCGACATCCATGCCTATGGCACTGAGTTCGATTCGACGCTTGATTTCATCGGTAATATGCGGAATAACTTGAACGGTCGCGCCTAAATAATCGCCTTTGCGTTCTTTGCGCAATACATTTTCATAAATTTGACCGGTCGTGAAATTGTTCTTCTTGGTCATTGTGGTTTTAATAAACCGCTCGTAATGACCTAGGTCGAGATCGGTTTCAGCGCCATCCTCGGTGACGAATACCTCGCCATGTTGAAAAGGACTCATCGTTCCGGGATCGACGTTGATGTAAGGGTCCAGTTTTGTCATCGTCACTTTCAGCCCACGCGCTTCAAGAATGGCAGCCAACGACGATGCGGCAATGCCTTTACCCAACGAGGAAACAACACCACCGGTAATGAAAATAAATTTGGTCATGTAAGAAATAAAAATTTCGGGAGACGGCTTTCAAATAGCCAAGATTAAAATTTATCTATTTTAATCGACTAAGACACATTCGTCATGGCCTTTCCGGTTTTTATTTTTTTGCGACCGAATTAGCCGAATACATCCTGGCTTGTTTTTGCAATAAAATTCGGAACCGATCCAAAGATCGGCAATTGCCGCCAAGCGCCCGTCTAAATAGATTAATGGAATATAAGGCCTTTCCCAAGGCGGAATCCCTGCGTCCTGATAAAGATTTTTCAAGCGATGCCGCCCTTCTCGATTCGGCAAAGCAATTTTTTCCCCGCCGCTACGAAACCTAACGTCGATATGCGACCTAAGCCAAATCGATTGATCAATTCCGGAGTGGTCATAAGCAATTTTCAGTTCCGTACCGTCAGGCAAGTCAAGAGGGGCATCGCTATTCGACCATACAACGCCTTGTTCCGGTAAAATAACGGTTTGCTGCGGCACACAAAACAAGCTATTCCGGAAACGGCGTATCGTATGTTTTTGATTCGGCAACTGCGGATCGCTAAGCGGCGACTGAATCATGGACAAAATACGCAACACAAAGGCACGGGGCGGCATTTTTAGCCCCAAACGCGCGAACCATTGCCGAACAATTAATGCTTGTTCCGTCACATCAAGCTTTACCAAAGCCGGTATCGATAGCGTTGCATCCTTTGCTTGATAGACCTGCTTGAATTGATCGCCAGCTAATTTACTCAACAGTTCAGAGGCTTCCGCGCAATGAACCGCTGAACGAGAGACTGTTTTATCAATGGACGGCCAACGTTGCTTGAGTAAAGGAACAATTTCATTGCGTAAAAAATTACGATCGAAGTCAATGCCTTGATTACTGGGATCTTCAATAAAATTGAAATCATGTTGCCGGGCGTATTGGTCGATGACTTGTTTTGGTGTATTCAATAAGGGCCTCAACAGCACTCCCTTGCCAAAGACCATCATTTCAGGCATGCCCGAGAGCCCTTGCAAACCGGCACCTCGAAACAATTGCAATAAAACGGTTTCCAATTGATCCTCTCGGTGCTGAGCCACCATCAAAACGTCGTTTTCCGAAAGCAAAGCCTTTAAGGCGTCATACCGCGCATTCCTGGCCGCTTCCTCGGGGCTTTCGCGGCCGGCGCTTCGCGCATCGACATGAATTTCGACAAAATCAACACCCAATTGCTTAGCGACCGACCGGCAATGACTTGGCCAAGCATCGCCTACCGCTTGCAAACCGTGATGTATATGAACCGCGGTAATTTTATTTTGTAGAGAAGATATCGAAGCACAAAGATGTAACAACACATGCGAATCTACACCGCCGCTATAGGCAATATAAACTTGTTGCGGCGATTTTAATTTTTGCAGGCCTAATTCAACGACTCGCGATTCTAGTTGAAGCATTTAAGATACCAATTATGAGCTAATATTTAGGCGCAGGATCGACAACATTCTTGACACTTAACCATTGCCGATTTCCCCCCAGCGTTTCATACGCAAATGCCGAAATTACATGCCTGACAGGTAAAATCACACAAAGAGCAGCGCGCCATTTTAATAACAAACTTTGTCAAGTTATTTTACAATTTCAGCCGCACTAAATCCTGATCCTCTTTGAGCCTAGGCCTTAACAACAATCTATTCGCTCCGCCAACAAAACATCGAAGTAAAAATGATATCTCAGCACGTTAAAATATGTAAAACCATCTTATCAATTAGTCATAGCTCATTTAAAAGCAGTCACTTACAGACTATAAACTGCACTTAATTGTCAATATTTTTTACAAAAGAAAGATTTTTGCGATTAAAACAATGACCATACTGCTCACAACGTTTTGATTATAATAATTTTCTAATATTTGGTATAAGTATTGCTTTTTATAAAGGTCGTAGAAACTTTCATGATGAAACGATTCGGAGCCATTGTAGTAAAATTGAACACATATCGAGAAAAGAATTTAGCTTTTCTTAATGGAAATGTAATATTTTAGTAGTATCGTCAGTATCGTGAAGTAGATATCAGTTTTTTTGTGAAAGTACAATGCCGGCTCCGAAGAGGATGCCGTTGCTCGATCGACAGGCGTCGGCGGCAGGGCAGATTTTTGCTCCTGCAAAATCTGCATTCATGCCATCCATGGCAATCAGTCGCCGCCGTCGAGCCTACATGGACGTATTCACGGCGTCCTGTCGGGCGAGTGACCGCATCCTCCGCCACGCCTCGAACTTTCATTTGCCGGGGCGATGAAGGCTTCTTCATGATCGTTACTATTGAAATTGACTAAATCGAACTTTACGAAAAACGTGTTTGGCGGATTCTTTACGCGAGTACGCCAAACACAGCAGAGAAATTTTTAAGAGAAAGCCTCACCCGTTGTAAAGCGGGGCCGGAAAGTTACGGATCTTTAATATTTTAAAGATGGCCGGACTACCTTAAATTGTTAGTGAGATTTTTAATGTCATGCATCTTTTTGTTGCAACCATTATTTCAAAGTCAATATTGCTCTTTGACTAATTTGGCCTAGCTTTTTCACCATGTAATTTTTTGACTTTACTCTTAATCACAAGGAGTTTTTTTCATGTTTAGAATAACCAAGTTTGTTTTAATATCATTTATTTATCTTTTTACGGGGAGTGCGCAAGCAAGCCTAGTCACCTTATACGGCAATTCTGTTTCGTTTGAATTTGATAGTACGCTTACCGGTTTATTCGGTTCAGCTAATGTTTCAGGCGACACTTTATACTTTACCCCAACAGCATTCACCGCTACCGCCTTGAATACTGCCGGCGTCGACATGACCAACGATACCGTTAACATCAAAGTCCAAGCATTGAACCCACAACATCAAATAAATACCGTTTCAGTTATTGAAAAAGGCGATTATTTTAGTTTTGGCAATTCAACTCTTGTTGGAGTAGGAGGTCAAGTTCGCGCTTTCGATATTGAAAATCCATCCTTTGACACTACCGAAAGTATCGTTGCTAATGATGCATTTACTCAAACTGCGTTCTTGCAAACCAATAACTGGCAGGCAGATACCATTTTAGATACCACTTCTTTCAATAGCGGATATCTGAATATCACAATCCAAAATCTTCTAGGTGCTATAAGCACAACACTTGGAGAAGCGGCTTTCATTGAAAAAAAATATGTTGGCCTAAACGTCACAGCAGTCCCATTACCGGCAAGCATCTGGTTACTAGGTGCCGCTTTGGTTGGCCTTATTTCTTCTACAAAACGCAGACAAACAATCTAATTGCTCAAGCGTTAGCGGGAGCAAATTCGCTTCCGCTTTTCTTGAAACGACCCCTTCAAAATAAACCGCCTGCCATAACTCAATGCCGAACTGACCTTCTGTTGGATTAGGCGCCTCGTTGAGCTGAACTACCATCGGCAGCAAGAATACCTGCCATCGCCAAAAAAATCTCATACCTTTTAATCTAAGAAACGTGAAATAACGCTCGGACAAAACAACATAAAAGAGCTATTGTTCGACTTAAAGCGAAGCAATAAAGAAGCATACAATTGATTTTAAAAGACTAAAATTAGTTTATATAATTCCACTAAGCGCTCATACTTCACGAGGGTTTTACCATGGACATTTCACCAACAAACAGCGCATTGAACCTCATCAACGGCGCACAACATAAATCAGCCGAAGCGGCTCACAAAATTGCTGCATTACCGATAAAAAACGATGAAGTAGGCAGCTCCGAATTCAAGTCTGAAGACATTATTAAACCAGTACTCAGCTTAAAAGAAGCTGAATTCGAAACATCTGCCGCCGTTAAAATTCTCGAAACCGAGAAAAAAACGATAGGAAGTCTTTTAGATATTAAGGCTTAAATCCGGCTTCAGAGCAAAAAATGATTTTCAACCGAGAAACTAAATCTTAGTTTACAGCCTTCTTCGGTCGTATCGCTGGATGTCGGGTGCGCTATATTATCCGATAACGCCCATTCCCCGACCCGACGCCATTCACCTCTCCCCGCTAACAATTTACCCAAAGCCATCAACCCGAAACTAGGCAACTAACAATCTACCCGAACCTCGAAACCAAGCGCTCTGATCTCGCCCGCAAAATGTCGCATGAGTTCCGGTGACAACGGCTTCATTTTAGCCGCTTCCGGCTGCATCGATGGGCGCGCAATTGTATAAAGCATAATTTTACCAATCGCCACACCATCGTTCTTGATTCTTTTTAAAAATTGCAAATACGCGTTTTTTTCCACGTCGGTCAATCCCTGCCCGGAATAATCGACTAGGCAAGTTTGAATTTTAGTCTGACAGATTGCGGCCGAAATCTTTAGATTTCTTAATGCCGACTCCATCGTTTGCGCTGCGTTATTAATTAAATTACGCCCCGCATCAGTCGCGCTATCAAACTTGAACCAAACTTCTCCCCCATAGCGATGCAATGACCGAAGCCCGACCTGAACCTTCGTCTGGTGCATTAAACTGCCATTGCTAATCAGAACTAAATTGCTATTCGGCAGCACCCCCATTTCAGTGGCAATACTGCCGATCAAGTTGACAGCCTTATCGAAATCCTGAACGCTGGTCGGCTCGCCATTTCCCGAAATCGCAATATCTTTGATTACTCGATTACGGGGGTCGACTTGAAACCGGTCAAAAAAATCGCCATGCAAAACATCGCTCAGAAACTGCCTCAATTCTTTTTCCAATAATGAAAAATCGAGCAGTGGCGCTGCACCCAACGTTAAATCGGGTACTTGACAATAAATACATCGCCAGTTGCAAGCATTGTTGATATTAAAATTTACACCGATCGACAAGCCTCCGGAACGTCTTGAGAGAACGGGATAAATATAAGTTAATCCGGCTGAATCCCTACTATGATCGGTTATTGTTAATCGTGTTGAATTTGTCACAGCCTTAAGAATGAGAGTCAAATGTGCTATTCTAGTCGCTCAAAATCTTTCCCTGTAACATTTTTATTAAGGAGATTATTATGAGCGAAAGAATTATCATGCGTACCGGTGAGGCATTGGTAGCGGGCGGTCCTCCCGGAACCGCGGCGGAACCGGAAATCGTCATCGGCGAACTGGACGGACCGGTCGGTACGGCCCTCGCCACTCTGACAGGGGACCAAGTCAAAGGTCATAGCCGGGTTTTCGCAATTTTGAATACCGATATTCAAGTCCGCCCCGTGACTTTAATGGTCAGCAAGGTCACTGTTAACAATAGCCGCTACACCAACATATTAATGGGTACCGTTCAGGCCGCTATCGCTAATGGTGTACTTGATGCAGTTCGCGCGGGAGATATTCCGAAAGAAAAAGCGAACGATTTGGGAATCATCTGCTCGGTATGGCTCAACCCTAGTGTGGCGACCGACGATAATCTGGACCATCAAATACTTTTCGACATCCACCGCAAAGCCATGGCACAAGCCATCCATAAGGCCATGACCAATACCCCGGATATCGATTGGCTGTTGGAAAATCAAGATAAAATCACTCACAAATATTTCCAAATGGGCCTTGACGGAAAAATTTAAATGGTTCGAGGGTTGCCCCGACATCAGCTTTAAAATCTTGATTTTTAGTTTGGCGGTTTCAGTCGCGATATTCGCGACTGAAACCACTACAAAATAAACTAGATTTCCTCTAACAATCGATAAACTAATTCCTTTATATTTTTCGGTTCGAACGGCTTATCACAAATCGCAGAAACTCCGGCCTGCTGAATTTTATTGAGCGTTGCTTGGTTCGACTCACTGGTTACCATTAATATCGGAATCGAGCTATTTTCCATATTGGCTCGTATCGCCTCGATCAATTCCTGACCGTCCATTTCCGGCATATTGTAATCCGTCACAATCAAGTCGAAGGCATCCGGCGACTCGGCGAATATTGCCAATGCGTCCGTCCCGTCGTTTGCCAACGTTACGCGCTGTATCCCCATATTGTTGAGTACTTTGGTAATATGCTTACGTGCCGGCGCACTGTCGTCGACCAACAAAACCCTAACAGCCTCGATATCATAAGAATCCAATTCCAATTCCTCCGGATCGACAAACTCGACCGAAGCGCGTAATGCCCTTTTCAAATCGGCATGATCGAACGGTTTGGGTAAAATTGCCACAACGCCGGCTTGACGTATCGGCTCCAGCGCCACTCGACTAGTTTCGCTGGAAATTAGCATGCACTGCATATCCTGAAAGTCGTCCGATTCCTTAATTCGGGTAAATAACTCGGTCGCCGTGGTATCTGGTAAGTACATACTGCTAATCAGCAAGTCCGGTTGGTAATTGCTGATAGCCTCCAATGCCTCCTCGCCCGAAGAGACGCCATTAATATACTTGACGCCTTCTTCCTGCAAATGCTTCACAATGAGTTTCAATTGCGGAACTGAAGGCTCGATCAGGACAATGGCCAAGTCCGAAATAGTTAATTTATGCATGATTTAATCGATGGATTAGAAAAGCGAAAACGATCGTACTCAAAAATTAATTCGAACTGAAAATCCCAATCGCCGGCCATTACTTAAAATCAACGGACCCGAGCTAGGGTGTCGAAATTTACCGATTTCCATGTCGGATAGAATGACTGCTTTATGGATTTTGAGAAAATAACTAGGACCTTATAGCCTATGATGATCAACAAATTCGTAACTCTTCAGTCCCCCGGCAATTATCGTTCCCATGCTCTGCGTGGGAACGATAGCGGGATGTGAATAATTACACAAATTCCAAGACAGCTTGAACGCCGCTGGGTGCGCATCGGGCGCCTTTTCAAAAATATTTTGAGTCTAAAAAGCGGGAACACGGCGATTAGCTAAAAGCGGCTTTTTTCGACAGCCTAGACCCGAGCGCCTTAATCGTCCTGCCGATAATTATCAATAAACCCGTCCCGATTCGGCATGACGACAGCCGGCAACGATCGCGCATTCATTTCGCCGTCCGGCCCGATAATACGATTGAGATAAAGCAAATAGGCGGTTACCGCATAGACTTGATCATCGGTCAGCGACCCAGGATTCGATAACGGCATGGAGCGTCGCGTAAAATCGAAAAGAGTCGTCGCATACGGCCAATAAGTTCCGATCGTTTTATCCGGCGGATCGTCGATTAATGAATGTTCGGCGCCGGCCAGCTCCTCGGCGCTACCGCCACGTCCTTCCGGACCATGACAACCGATGCAATGCGCCCGGTAAACGACCTCACCTTCGCGAGCGGTCCCTCGCCCTAACGGCAAACCCGCCCCATCGGGAAAAACATCTCTATTCCATTGTTTCAACATCGCCGGCGGCGCCTGAATACCCAATCCGGGACCGATCAGCTCTTCGGCTACAACCATATTAGCCGAGCCGAGGCTAAAGCATAGCAGACTCTTAAAGATAGACATGACTAATCTCACCCGCTTCCGTAATGGCCCAACTCACAATAGCATTATAATGAAAATAACCATGCCGGCCGCGCTTTGCGATCAACTCGGAACGTTCCGGCTGAACCTCACCGGTTTCGTCGAACGCCCGACTTTTGAGCACAACGTCTTGCCCCTGCCATCGCCAAGGAATCCGGAATCGCGTGAAACACTGCGGCAATACCGGCTCTTGTAACTCGGCCTCGGTCCAACTCTTACCTCCATCGGCGGATACTTCGACTTTCGCGATTTTACCGCGACCGCTCCACGCCAAGCCGCTGATCTGGTACAAACCGTGCCGATCGAGTCGGTGCCCGAATGATGGATGGGTAATCACCGACTTCGGCTCCATCACGAAGCTAAATTGCCGCGCCTTACCCGAAGGCAACAATTCGGTGTATTTAGCGGTTTCGTTACGAGCCATGACAGGTTTAGCCGCAAGGTTTAATCGCCTGAGCCATTTGACATTGAGCACCCCTTCCCACCCCGGAACCAACAGCCGCAACGGATAACCGTTCTCGGGCCTCAGTCGTTCGCCGTTTTGATATAAGGCCAGTAAACAATCGTCGAGCGCTTTGTCGAGCGGCAAACTGATATTCATCATCGACGCATCGCTTCCTTCGGCGACGATCCATTTTGCACGGCCTTTAATACCGGCCTCCTGAAGGACGACACTCAAGGGCACGCCGGTCCATTCGCTGCATGAAGCCATGCCATGAAAATAGCCGACTTGGGTTTGTATCGGCTCGCTCCGCCAACCGGCATTGCTATTGCCGCCGCATTCAATGAAACATAAACGGGATTGCATCGGATATTGCAATAAATCCGATACCGAAAACGTCAGAGAACGCTTGACTAAACCATGTATCAACAAGCGATGCCGCACAGGATCGATTGCCGGCACACCGTTGTGATGGCGCTCGAAATGTAAGCCGCTTGGCGTAACAATACCCTCGAGTTCGTGCAGCGGTGTCCACGAAACGCCATTACCCGGTGCATCGTCGTTGGCCATAATCCAACGAATCACCTTTTTTTCATAGTCGGATGGCAACCCGTAATTAGAAAAAGGCTTACCCGGTTGTTTCGTCCACGATTCACGCTCGAATCCGGCCTTTGCGGTCTGTGAATTTATCGCACCCCAAGTCGCGGCGGTAAAAATCAAACCTTGCTTTAAAAACAGACGCCGATCCAGCAAACCGCCGCCCGCAGCTTCAATTTCGGCACTGGGTTGAACGGCATTTAACAATTGCTTAGGCATCGACCGGTACGGATTTTTTAAAACGTTTCCGGGCCCAAATACCTTGCGCGATAAATCCCAAATAAATCGAGGCAACCATAATGAATGCTTCGGGGTTGCCCAACCCCAAGCCCGCAACAGCAGGCCCCGGACAATAACCGCTCATCCCCCAGCCGATACCAAAAATCATCGCCCCGAACAAAAGCGGTTTGTCCAAGGACTTCTTCCGAGCGACATGAAATTCCTCAGCCCATATCGGTTTCGGACGTTTTAAGATGAAACGAAACGTAATAACGGAAACGGCCAAAGCTCCCATCATCACGAAGGCCAAACTCGGATCCCAGCGTCCTGCGACATCGAGAAAACCCAAAACCTTGTTCGGGTCGGTCATTTGCGATAACGATAAACCGAACCCGAACAACGTACCGCTCAATAAAGCCGCTAAACAATGCTTCATACCCCGACTCCCACAATATGCCTGATACAATAGACCGTGACGACACCGCTGATCATGAAAATCAAAGTCGCCGTTATCGAGCGCAACGATCCGTTGGCGATACCGCAAATACCATGACCGCTCGTGCATCCGCTACCCATGCGAGTACCGAAACCGACTAGAAAACCGCCCACAGCCAACAGCCCATAAGGATAGTCGGAACGCGGCGTGAAAAACCCGGGATTGAACCAATTAAACAGTAAAGCGCCTAAGACCAGGCCGATTAAAAAATTGAACCGCCAAAGCCACTCCGACTTCGAGGAATTGAGTAAACGATGCATGATGCCGCTAACCCCGGCCATGCGACCATTTAGCCATAACAGCAAGGTGGCGGCCAAACCGATTAATGTTCCGCCGAGAAAAGCCGAGAACGGTGTAAAATTTTCCACAAAGAATTCCTGAATAATTTTGAAATTTAAAAAATAACCCTTATATACCCTTTACTAGTCAAATTTCGGCGTCGGGGTGCCCGTCAAAGGACGCCGTGAACCCAGCACCTAAATTATCCAAGATAGTTAACCATAGCCAATGGACTATGGTATTTAGGTGCTGGGTTAATACGTCCATGTAGGCTCTATGACAGCATCCATGCTGCCAAAGCCTTTGCAAGCGCCATGGATGGCGTGAATGTCGATTTTGCAGGAGCAAAAATCGACCGAACACCCCGACGCCTCCATGCGCTAATGCCGAAATTTGAAGTGCGATAGGTATATACACACGTAGGAAAGTGCATTTTATTGTTTTTTGAGAAAAGTCTTAAAAGCTACCCGCTAATATTAACGCTCGAGGATTCAGTCAACAAGGCAAAAACATATTGGCCAAAGAAACTTTCAACCCAAAATGAACAGTTGGCATGTAATTATTCAGTCCCCGGAAATTATCGTTCCCACGCTCCGGCGTGGGAACGCCTGAGTACCGCTCCAGCGGTACGAGACGCTAGAGCGTCTCGGTCTTCATTCCCACGCCGGAGCGTAGGAACGATAGGGGGGTGTGAATAATTACGTTGGCATGTATTGTAGACCGTTCGTACTGAGCCAAGTCGAAGCATGAACGGTCTACAACACTTTCACCGCATTGGTGAAGTCTCAAACTACCCTTCACCGCTTCGACAGGGCTCTCCTGAGCGTAGCCGAAGGGCTCAGGGCGAACGGTAGTTGAAGCTCTCAAATACTCTTTTTAGGTTTAAACTTTTACAAATTTCCTTACGCGCCCTGAACAACAGACAAGAAGGTTAAATTTATGAATAAAAAATATTTTTTACCGTTACTACTGTTAATTATCACGCTGCCCCCTCTCTCATTCGCGCAAACGGGCGGTATCGAAAATCTTAGGCAAACCAGTAAAGCGTTTGCGTCGGTCGCGCGGCAAACCTCTCCTTCGGTTGTCTTTATCCAAGTGGAAAGTTCCCGTGAAGGCCTCGCGCAAGCCCCCTTTACAACGCCATTCGGCGACGAATGGCCTTTCGGCGATGATTTTTTCCGGCATTTTTTTGGCGATGAATTTCCCGGAACGCCAAGACGCCCGGGGCCGACCCCTGCACCACAACAACGGCCGCCCGCGATAGGACAAGGTTCCGGCTTCGTTTTCGCGTCGAAGCGAGGCTTGTTGAGCGAAACCTCCTATATCATCACGAACAATCATGTCGTTGCGAATGCCGACAAAATTCGCGTGACATTCCAAGATGGGCGGGAATTCGACGCCAAGATTACCGGCACCGATCCTAAATCGGATATCGCCGTCATTGAAATCAAAGCCGGAAACTTGCCGGCCTTGCCGCTGGGCGACTCAACAAAACTGGAAGTCGGCGAATGGGTCGTGGCCATCGGCAATCCGTTCGGCTTGAGCCATACGTTGACCGTCGGGGTCGTAAGCGCCAAGGGCAGAACCAGCCTCGGCATCAGTGATTATGAAGACTTCATTCAAACCGATGCCGCGATCAATCCCGGTAATTCCGGCGGCCCGCTCGTCAACCTGGATGGTGAAGCAATCGGCATCAATACCGCGATTTTCAGCCGGAGCGGCGGTCATATGGGTGTAGGCTTCGCAATCCCGATAAATCTGGCAAAATCGATCGCTGACCAATTGATCGAACGAGGCGAAGTCACGCGCGGCTATTTAGGCGTCGTGATTCAGCCATTGACGCAGGAATTGGCCGAGTCCTTCAACTTGACTACGCATCAAGGCATTTTAATCGCACAGGTCACCGATGATTCGCCGGCAGCAAAGGCAGGCCTCAAAGCCGGCGACATCGTGACCCAATACCAAGGCCGGCCAGTCAACGATATCGGCGATTTCAGAAACCGTGTCGCGCTAACAGCGCCCGGCAAAAGCGCCAAAGTCGCGATCTTGCGCGATGGAAAATCGCGCACAATCGACATAAAAATCGAAAAACTCGGCGATCAACCAATTGTAGCAGCACAAGCGCCCACCCAAAGCACCGAAGAACTGGGCTTGACCGTGCAGACTGTAACTAAAGAACTGGCGCGGCAATTTAATGCAACTCCCGGCCAAGGCGTCATCGTCACCGAAGTCAAGCCGGGCGCGATTGCCGCAATGGCCGGCATACGCCCCGGCACTGTAATCCTGGAAGTCGACCGCAAACCGGTCAATTCCGCCAACGAATTCAATCGCGCCGTCAACCGAAGCAAAGATAACAAGCGGGTCTTGTTACTGATCAGCGATCGCGGCATGTCCCGCTATGTCGTCTTGCAGTGGCGCTAAACGCATTCGTGTACTTCGCGGCCCAATTGCTTTTCTACTCCCTTTATAGTCAAAAATTAGATAACTTTATGAAGGTATGGGGTGTGGCTAGCGAG
Organism: Gammaproteobacteria bacterium; assembly: GCA_018830325.1. Lineage (GTDB taxonomy): Bacteria > Pseudomonadota > Gammaproteobacteria > Methylococcales > Methylomonadaceae > Methylotuvimicrobium. The sequence continues at coordinate 12,768 of JAHJSQ010000109.1, read as the reverse complement.
GATGTCGGCAGCAGGGATCGCTGCCGTCAAGCCGCCATGGATGGGTTTACCCAGCACCTAAATTCCATAGTCCATTGGCTATGGTTAACTATCTGAGATAATTTAGGTGCTGGGTGAACGGCGGTCCTCGATAGACACATCCCATACCTTTTATTCTTAGACGGTTTTTCAATCAAAAGAGAGTAGGTTTAATGATTTTCCAAACTCATTCAATTAAATGACTCAACAAGATACACGACTGCAACTCGACCGCGACCATATCTGGCACCCCTACACATCAATGACAGCACCGACGCCGGTTTATCATGTCGCCAGTGCTTCCGGCGTCATGCTTAAACTGGGCGACGGCCGCGAATTGATCGACGGGATGTCGTCTTGGTGGTCGGCAATACACGGTTACAATCACTCCAAACTCAATCAAGCGGCCACGAAACAATTACAATCGATGGCCCATGTGATGTTCGGCGGCATTACGCATACGCCGGCAATCGAATTGGTCGAGCGTCTATTGAAAATTACACCCGAGGGCTTGAACAAGGTGTTTCTTTGTGATTCCGGATCGGTCAGCGTCGAAGTCGCATTGAAGATGGCCATTCAATATTGGCAAGCGCTCGGCAAACCCGAAAAAAACCGATTCGTGGCGCTTCGGGGTGGTTATCACGGCGATACCTTCGGTGCGATGTCGGTCTGCGACCCGGTTACCGGCATGCATCATTTGTTCAACCCCGTATTACCTCAACACTATTTCGCGCAACGGCCGGCTTGCCGTTTCGGCGAACCTTGGAACTCGTCTGATATCGACTCGTTGGAAGCTATTTTATCGAAGCATGGCGAGTCCTGCGCGGCAGTCATTCTCGAACCGATCGTACAAGGCGCGGGCGGCATGTGGTTTTATCATCCCGACTATCTGAAATCGGTAAGCGCCTTATGCAAAAAATATGACGTATTGCTGATCGCCGATGAAATCGCGACCGGCTTCGGCCGTACCGGCAAACTGTTCGCTTGCGAACATGCCGGCATTTCGCCCGATATTTTATGCCTCGGCAAAGCCTTGACCGGCGGATATTTGACGCTGGCCGCTACATTAACGACCGACAAAGTTGCAGGAGCGATTTCGGATGGACCGGCCGGCTGTTTCATGCACGGCCCGACATTCATGGGCAATCCGCTGGCCTGCAGCATCGCATCGGCAAGCATCGACTTATTATTCGAGTCGAATTGGCAAAGCCAGGTCGCGGCCATAGAGGCCGGACTCAAAAAGGGCTTGGAACCGTGCTGCAACCTGGCTAGCGTTAACGATGTCAGAGTGCTCGGCGCTATTGGTGTCGTCGAAATGAAAGACCCTGTGTGCCTATCCGAGATTCAAGACCGTCTGGTTAAACACGGCGTTTGGCTGAGGCCGTTCGGGCGCTTAATTTATACGATGCCGCCTTATATAATCGACGAACGCCAATTGCAAAAATTAACCGCGGCGATTTTTGAAACCCTACAACTAACGGATAATTAAGCGTTATACTTCGCGGGGTGAAGCGTAGGTCGGGTTAGCGCTACCGACTTCTTCCGGCGAGTATAAACAGCTTAGCCCGGATGGAACCCAGCGCAATCCGGGAAGTTCGAAGCCACGCCATTCCCGTATTTCGCTACGCTGCATACGGGCTACATGCTTTAATAGCAACTTGGGAAAGAGCGGAGCGGATTGGCCGTTTTTAGCTTGATGCGTATGGCTTGCAAACCCCGTCTTGCTAAGGAAGTTGGCTGACAAAAAAAGTAGGTTTCTGCCGTTAATTCTTTTGTTCCAACTGCCATTCGTTTAGCCAGTTGAACAAGGCTTCCTCTGTCATGGGTTTCGCAATGGCATAACCTTGACCATTTTCACAACCTAACTCAAGTAATTTCGATAAGTGTTCGGTTGTCTCGACGCCTTCCGAGATGACTTGTAATTTGAATATCGCGGCGAGATCAATAATCCCTTTAACTATCGCCAAATCCCCCTCGTCTTCCAGCATACCCAACACAAACGACCGATCGATTTTTAACGTTTTCGCCGGCAAGGTTTTCAAATAACTCAACGACGAATAACCTGTTCCAAAATCATCAAGCGCAAATACGACACCCAACGCTTGGCAAGCCTTCATCACCTTAGCGGCACTTTCGTAATCGTCCGATGTCCCGGTTTCCCGTATTTCCAGTTCAAGACAGCCTGGCTGCAACTCGGGGTTTTCGTCAAGCTTAGCGGCTAAATTTTCAACAAAATCAGAATTCAATAATGCCCCGGGGGCAACATTAATACTAATGGCAATATCGATTCCTGCTTTTTTCCATTGATGCCAATAACTTAAGGCCGTCGACAACACCCATTGGCCGATATTAATCTCCAACTGGCTGCCTTGAATCATCGGTAAAAACTCGGCAGGGCTCAGTAATCCACGAGTGGGATGTTGCCAGCGAATCAAGGCTTCAACACCCAGAATAGTTCCATCGCGAAGATTGATCTTCGGTTGAAAATACAACACAAATTCATTATCGGCTAATGCGCTTTCGATACGGGCAAATTGCTTTCCTTGCTCACAGGTTTGTTTTTCTTGAAGCATGTCGAACCGTTGAAATCGATTCTTACCTTGTTGCTTGGCTTGATACATCGCTTGATCGGCATGGCGAATCAATGTTTCAGAATCGGCTGAATCATCCGGATACAGAGTAAAACCCAAGCTCAACGATACCCACACTGTTTGATTCGCCAGCAACATTTTTGCCGAAACAGCTTTAAGAATTCTTCGTAATATCGTCTTACATTCGCCGCTGTCATTGATATCCAACAGCAACAGCACAAACTCATCGCCGCCGATGCGTGCCAGCGTATCTCCTTCGCGTAAACAAGCCTTGATGCGCCGAGTAATTTCTATCAATAATTGATCGCCGACTTGATGACCGAATCGATCATTGATCGGTTTAAATTCATCCAGATCCAGATAACACACCGCCATTAATTTTCGCGATCGCCGCGCATGAACGATGGCTTGTCCCAATCGATCCGATAATAAAAAGCGGTTCGGAACCCCGGTCAAGGGATCGAAATGCGCGATACGTTCCAATGCGTGCTGATGCTCTTTGATCGGAGTAATATCGATAAACGAACCGATGAAATGATGAATGCTGTCTTGATCGTCCCTGACCACTGCAATAGACGTCAAGGCCGCGTAAATTTCACCCTGCTTGTTGCGATTCCAAATTTCGCCGCTCCAGTGACCTTCCGATAACAAGGCTTGCCACATGTTGCGGTAGAATTCGGTATCCTGCCGCCCCGATTTGAGTATACGTGGATTTTCGCCTTTGATTTCGTCAAGCCCATAACCGGTAATACGGCTAAAGGCGTTATTGACATTGATAATACGGTTTTCAACATCGGTAATCACGATGCCGTCATGACTATAGGCAAAGACAGTCGCGGCAAGACGTTGATCTTCTTCCTTTTGACGCAATGCCTGCCGCATCCGTTCGGTTTCCAACAAATTGCGCACCCTAAGCTGAGCAATCTGGAGATTAAAAGGCTTGATCAAAAAATCTGCCGCACCCAGCGATAAACCCTGAATTTCAGCTTCAATTTCACTCAACGCCGTCACGAAAATAATCGGTATATGCTGTAATTTAGCATCAGATTTAAATAAGCGGCAGGTTTCATAGCCATCGAGATCGGGCATCATGATATCGAGTAAAACCAAATCCGGCGGAGTCTCGCTCGCCAAAACCAGGCCTTTTTTACCGCTAGTCGCTATTTGGATCTCATATTGATCCTGTAATGCCATCCCCAATAGCGTGATATTAGCCGGTGTATCATCGATTATCAGGATCTTCTGGCGTTCAATGCTCACAATGCGTTTCCCTTGGTCTCGGAGAATTGCTCACGCAATAATTTTAGCTGTAGATGAGCCTCCTCAAAATTCATATCGTTGATCAGTTTACCAATCGTGTCAAAATGCGAAGCAATCAAACTACCCTCCAATTTTGCTTGCAGCATGCTGAATTGTTCAACGGCAGTAAACATATTTTTTTCCAACTGGCCTTCGAGACCATCGAGAATCCCGTTAATACCCTCACAACTCTTGAAAAACAAGCGATCTTCGTTACAAATTACTGTCTTTTGCTGCTGAGCCGCGGACAGATGTATATGGCTTTCGATAACGCTCACTAAATGTTCTATCGTAAAAGGCCGAACGAGTCGTTCATCGATATCCTGTTTAAATTCAGGCTCTAACCCTTCGCTTTGCTGTTGATCGCTAATACCGATGATGAATGCGCGAGGAAGATGATGGGCCGATTCCAAGACACGAATCTTTCTCGCAAGTCGGCCAAAAGATCTATTTTCCAAACTAAGTTCAATAATGATTGCATCAAATTCTAGATCCTCGTCGATAAAGTCCGAAATTTGATCATCCTGATCCACACCAATCACTTCGATAGATCGTGCCTTTAGTTGTGCAGACAAATTAGCGCCATGTCCACAATCACTGTCAATCAATAACACGCGATGTAGCCTAGGATTTGGATTCGATAATTGGGATGACTCATCGATATTAGATGGTAAAGCGCTGTTATCGATCTCATTATCGACGCGGGTAGGTATCCGAAACCAAAAACGCGAACCTTGCCCTTCATCGCTCTCAAACCCTGCTTTGCCTTGCATCAACTCGGCAAAACGCGATACCAGTGACAATCCCAGCCCAGTCCCCACATAGCGTCGATTCGAACTGCTATCGACCTGGGTAAACGGTTTAAATAACTCGCGCTGTTTGTCCTTTGGAATACCGATACCGGTATCGCTGACCGAAAACTCCAACAAACAATTCCTCGACTCATCAAGGATTGAACGCGCCTCAATCCGGATAGAACCGCGATCGGTAAACTTAATCGCATTGCTGACCAGATTGGATAACATTTGCTTAACTCTGAGCGAGTCAACTTGATAAGCCTTTACCTCACGATCTACCCAGGCAGCATGAATTCTCAAGCCTTTTTGCTGGGCAGCACCGGAAAAAAGCGTCATAATTTCGTCTAAAATCCTTTGCGGTTGAACGGCTAAAAAATTTAGCTCCAAGCGATTCGCCTCGATTTTAGACAAATCTAAAATATCATTGAGCAAAGCAAGCAAATTGTTGCCGGACGTCAGAATCGTCCGAGCGCATTCTAGGCGTTTAGTATCGTTGCATTCCCGCTTGGCTAATAATTGAGCCATACCCAGAATCCCGTTCAATGGCGTCCGAATTTCGTGAGACATCGTCGCTAAAAAACTACTTTTGGCACGATTAGCGGCTTCCGCTTTACGAGTCTGTATTTTATTATTCAAAATCAGCGCGATATGAGAAAAAAACGGTGCCAAATAGTTGCGCATCTGTGCCGATCCCAGCAAATCGGACATTTTGACGACACCCAACATTTGGTCGCCAATCGTCAAAGGCATCACCCATGTGCAGGCCACCGCAGCAACATTATCTTTGAGCAAGGTATGGTTCAAATCGGTATTTTGTTCGACAAAATGGCGAGTGGCAAAGACCTCCGCCACCAACGAATCTTCAATCTCACCGACAATCCGTTTTTCGCCGAATAAGTTGACATAGTGAATCTCGCCTTCGTCCAGATAATAAATCTCTGTATTGGTACCGCCTAAACTACCGCAAAGTGCCGCTATCATACTATCTAGGAAGTAATCGATACCGGCAATCGGATTAAGCAATTCCACCATATGCAGGACAAGATGCAGATTGGCTTTTTCTTCGGATAGCTTACGGACACGGCGCTCCAAGTGCTCGATACGTCTTTGCAAATCTTGTTCGTTTGAATTCATCATGCCCGTTCAAGTCGTTGCTTGATCTAATCGCTGCTTAATAGCCTCGAACAACACTTGCTTTAAGTGTTCAAGATCCACTTCGAGCCAGTGTAAAGGTAAATCCACAAAATCGGCCGCGGTTTGAGCGGCTTCGGAAAAATCGGCGCTGCAAGGCGTTTTGAGCGCGAGCATATACTTATGGCTGCTGTGAAAAATTTCGCGCACCACGGCAATATTGTTACCGAAACAAGCCGTGATCATCGGTTGCCAAGTCAAGGCCCAATCCTCAACTAGAAAGTACGCTCCCTTTTCAAGCTCCTGCATGAAAAGCTCATAACCCAATAACATAACGATGCAATTTTGACCCCGGGTGCGGCAAGTGCGATGTTCGTCCAAATAGTTGTCCATCAACGGATGGCAACTGCCGTAAAAAACAAAGGTCTTTTCGCCTTTCGCCTCATGCTCTTGCAAGGCTTCGTTAAGTTCTTTAGATAAACGATTCAGGTAATTGTGCAGAGCCGAATCCAAAAAATGCGTTTGCACATTCCAGCCATGAGTCCGGATCAAATAGTCGACTTCTTTGCGCAAAATACCGCAACCGACCATCGTCAAGGGTTCTGTATGCTCCTGATGCAGGACAAATTTTTTCATGTCAACTGCCCGTAGTCAAAAGCTGCCGTTATCATCGCCTTGATATTGGCCTCCGGCACCGCCAGAGGCATAACGCCATTGCCGAATAAAAAATGTCCGCCCTGCTTGCCTATCTCGATGATGCGTTTGACTTCGGATTTTATTTCCGCCTCAGTCCAATGAATCATTTTGATGTCGTCAATCACACCACATGTCAAGCCGCGGGTATCGATCAAGCGCTTGGCTTCGGCCAAGTCAGCCAATGGACTGATGTAATGCGACGTGATGCCCAGTTGGTCAAACGCCAAATCGATAACGCCGTTAAATGGCGCCATGCCGCAATAATATACGACATCGGCAACACCGCCGGGTAGTAAGTCGAGTTTCATCCAAGGCAATACGATTTCTTCGATGATTTTGTTACCGACAAAATAGGGCGAACCGAACGGCGTCGAATACATCAAAACATTGGCTCCGGCCGCACGTAGCGCGTTAATGTGCTGATGAACAAAATCAACGCATTTGCGCAACAATTCATCGCGCAGATCGGCCGGCCCGGTCAAAAATAGCTCCATCCAGTTATCCATGCCCATCAACAGGGCCGGCAAGGTCGTCGAAGCCGTCACATAAGCGCAAATGGCATGCGTCTGCCCAATTTCGGTGCGTAAAATCGATAAACAATCAGCAATGGCTTGCCAGGCTTGCTGTTGAGTGATATCGGTCGGGACTTCAAATTTGGCAATATCGTCCCAATTCTTGATCACGAAATCTTCCACATTAGGCACGCCGTCATCGGCAAACAATATTTTTTTACAGCCCAACAATTCGGCTTCTTTGCCGACATAGTGCAAACTCCACACATTATCGTGACCGAAACGCTTTAACATTTGCAACTGCGCTTCGGCAACACAATCGCCCCGTGCAAAATAATCTTGAGCGCGCATATCGAGTTCTCGCGCACCTTGATCGAACAAATTGCAAAAGATCGGAATACGCGGTGCCGGGGCGCCGTATTTAGCCGCCGCTAAAATTTCTAAAGGTGTCATGGACTCACCTCTTTGATCAATTGGATAATAACTTTTGCCGCCGTCACACCATCAGGAGCCCACACATCGGCCCCCACTTTTTTATATAATTCCGGATCGAATCGATAGGGCGCGCCTCCGACCGCCAGCTTGATTTTATTTTCCAAGCCTCTCTCCTTTAATAAGGATCGAACCTTGATACTACCATTCTCGCCGATCGCGGTATGCACCATCATGGCCGAAATCGCGATGACTTGTGCGTCGTTATCAACTGCCCCGTCGACAAACTGTTCGGCGCTGATATTGATGCCTAAGTCGATAACATCGACCATCAACGATTTAAGACAACCTATCACGATACGTTTACCGAGCGAGTGCAAATCGCCATAGGCGGCTCCGATCACCACTTTACCGATCGTTTCCGGTGCGCTGGCGAATTTTTCCAGCATTCGCTCGGTCACTTCGGAGGCGATCTGTGCCGTCATGAAATGTTGAGCCAAATTGGAATCGGGATCCTGTTCGATGCGCGCCATCATGGCTTCCACGGCAGGAATGACCAAATTGAACACAATATCTTCCGGGCTATAACCATCTTGTAGAGCCCCATTAACCACGGCTAAGGCGGCCTGCTTATCGGTTTCAAAAACCGCTTCGTTGTATGCCTGCACGTAACGACTCAACATACTCCGGTCCCCTTATGCCATCGGTTGCAAGCGCAAATGTTCGATAAAACTTTCTTCATAGCTACTGATTCCGCCTAAATTGATCGATTTTGTCTTGTTTATGATCGCATTTAAACGAGCATTTGCGTTTTGGTCTAGCAACAACTGCTCGCACCCGGCCAGACTCGCATTCGCAAGACGTTTGAATCTGTCGACCGGTAAACGGGGCAACAAGCCGACACGCACAGCATTGTGCAAATCCAGATGTTGCCCTAGACTGCCGCAAATCCAAACAGCCTGTAAATCGCTTGGTTTCAAATCGGCAAACCCGAGTAATTGCATCATGGCTGCAGCGGTCGAAGCCTTGGCTCGTTGAAAAATATCGATATCGCCACCAAAAATCGCCGACCGAGCACTGCCGGCATCAAGCCGATAACCTGTTCCGCTCGACTGCAATGATTGGGCAAAGCGACCGGAGGGTTTGAGTATTTGCTTGTCCAACATCACCGCAATCGCATCGATGAAGCCGCTGGCACAATATCCTCGAATCGGCTGCTCGTCGATCGTAGTCATCAGCCAACGCTCGCCGTCATCGCGTACACGATATATGGCGCCCGTTTCAGCCGCCAAGCCATTGCGCATCCCGACCCCTTCAAACGCCGGCCCACCCGGAACCGATGTCACCCATACCGTAGTACCGTCCCACAGAGCAATTTCAGTATTGGTTCCCAAATCCGCCAACAGCATCGGACTAGATTGCTCGGTAATTCCCGTGGACAAAAGATCGGCCAATAAATCCGAACCGACAAAACCGGCCAATGGCTGAACGATCGAGATATCCGCGTGAGGCATACGCCAATCATGGCGCCACGAGGCCACATCATCGATTTTGCACTCGATAGGGCTATGCCAATTTTCAAGCCGATACAAATCATCGCTATCGTTACCGCCACCAATCAGCATCAGCATAACGGTGTTTCCGACGATGATAATCTGTCCGGTTTCGGCAAGGACATGAGCCACTTCCCCAAAATCTCGACTCAAAATATCTCGAATGCCATCCAAGATAGCCTTACGCCCTTCGGTCATCAAGTCCCGCGAGGCATGAACGTCCAATCTTTGGGCATCCAAACGAGTCAAGACATCGGCGCCATGCGCCACTTGAGGATTGATGCCTACCCGGCAACCGATGAACCGAGCGGTGGGGCGATGCCAAATAGACAAACGAATATGAGTCGTTCCTAGATCGACCGCAATGCCATACGGTTTCCGAACCTCGTCGGTAACTTTCGAAAACACTACCGTAGGCCACTGGTATCGATCCGGACTCCTCCATTGCGACGCCGGGGCAGGATGAGCAAGATACGCTTCACCGTCACTCAGAAGCCTTAATTGGCAGGCGAGCCGATAACCCTGCTCCAATTGATCCGGCAACAATTTCTGCCGTTCCACCGGAGTCGGAAGATTGAACCGACCAGAAATAACTTGTATCAAACAAGCGCCGCAAGTACCCAGCCCGCCACAGGCCGCACGAACGCGAATTTCGGTGTGATCGAGCGCTTCTCGAACCGATACCGAATCGGACAGGTAAAGCTCTAAACCGCAATTATCCGTGTTGACGCGTAACCGGTGATGTTTTTGTTCTTCGATGGATTCTAAATTTTTTGGCATCGGTCTTTTAGCCGCAATTCCGGACACTATCACGGAGGGTGGAACTCATATTACTATAGTAATATTCATGAAGGTCTGGCAATCGATCGTCTCGGCAAATGAAAGTGCGCGGCAGGCGGAGAGTGCGGTCACTCGCCCGATAGGACGATAGGACGCCGATGCCGAATTTTGATCTACGATGATGATAAATAAATTTTGAGGTCTTGATGTCAAACGATACCACGAGCATTGATAAGCGCCCCAGCATTCTGATAGTCGACGACGAAAGCGTCAATCTTTCGGTTTTCGGACAATATTTGATGGCGGACTATGCGGTCTTGGTCGCAACATCCGGCGCTAAAGCCTTGGAAATAGCGAATAATAACTCCTTGGACCTAATCTTGTTGGATATTATGATGCCCGGCATGGACGGTTACGAAGTCATTAAAGTGTTAAAAGCTAGTCCGAAGACACAAGACATTCCGGTCATTTTCGTGACGGCCTTGACCTCCGGACTAGACGAAACGTTCGGTTTTTCATTGGGTGCGGCGGATTATCTCTATAAACCCTGCAACTTATCGATATTATCGGTTAGGGTCAACTCACAGATAGAACTAAAAAAAGCGCGCGAGCGCTTACAAAATCAAAATATTCATCTCGAAGCGGAACTACAAAAACGCTTGCAAGAAAATCAAATAATTCAATCCGAACTGATGCAATCGGAAAAACTCGCCGCGATCGGTCAATTAGCGGCCGGCATTGCACACGAAATTAATAATCCGTTGGGGTTTATTTTTTCCAACCTCAATTCCTTTCAAGAATATGCCCTCGAAATATTCGACTTGATCGACCAATACGATAATCAACTCTCTAAATGCCGGCACCAACCTGACTGTATCTCGAAATTACAAGATTTGAAGCAGCAAAAAGACTGGAATTTTTTGCGCGAGGATATCGCCGATCTAATTTGCGAATCCAAAGAAGGTTTAACCCGAGTGCGAAATATCGTCCGTGCCTTTAATCAATTTACCGATGACAACGGCCAAGACTGGCAGCAATGCGATATCAAGCTGAGCTTGGAGACGACCTTAAAAGTGTTCGTCTGCAGCCAAAATATCCAATGCCGTATTCGCAAAGAATATGGCGACACGCCCGAGATCGAATGCATTCCTCAACTCATGAATCAAGTTTTTTTGAGTTTGCTGACCAATGCCTGGCAAGCCGTCGACGAATCCGGTGAAATCATCATACGAACCGGAACCGACGGCAAACAGATCTGGGTGGAAATTGCAGACAACGGCCACGGGATTAATCCCGACCATCTGCATAGATTATTTGAACCGTTTTTCACGACGCGCCCCATTGGCAAAGGCATCGGCCTCGGCTTATCGACCGCGAATAATATCGTCCGCGCTCATCATGGCAGAATCGACGTCACGAGTCGTATCGGAGAAGGCGCCAGTTTTAAGATCTGGTTGCCTATTCATAAAACGCATGACTAAGGATATGCCCGTAAATAACTTCCCTATTTTGTGTAGGGTTCGGTTGCTCGATTGGCAGGTGTCGGCGGCAGGGATAGCGGCCGTCAAGCCTAAATGGACGTATTTACCCAGCACCTAAATTCCATAACCCATTGGCCATGGTTAATTGTCTTGGATAATTCATCCAGCACCTAAATAAGCCATGATTTTGAATCATTGCCAAAGACCTATGGAATTTAGGTGCTGGATTTTGGTGCTGGGTTTACGGCGTCCTGTCAAGCGAGTGACTGAACCCTCAACAAAGCTCATAGGTCCAGGACGTTATTTATAACGAAATCCTAAATGATTACTTTCGCGCAGGCATCGACTATCTATTGCTACCGGCATACTCACCGATATACTCCACTTCCACTTCGGCAAGCCCTTTAACGCCAATCGCTTTAGCCGCGCCTTTCGATAGATCAATCAAACGATTTTTGGTGAAGGGGCCGCGATCGTTCACGACCAAAATAATCGACCGGCCATTTTGCAAGTTAGTCACTTTGACTCTGGAAGGTAAAGGAAGCGTTTTATGCGCGGCGCTTAGACCATCGGGATTAAACCTGATACCCATCGCAGTGCGATTGCCGGATTCGGCACCATACCACGAAGCAATACCTCTTTCCTTATATCCATTGGGGTTGTTCAATGGATAGTAGCGTTTGCCTCTAATTTGGTAAGGCCGGTTGTAAGGCGCATCTCTCTTGAATTCGATTGCTCTATCGAAACCATCATCCGACACCGGCTGTTTGGAAGAACAGCCGAATAACATCATAGCGACAATCGCCAAAACGGTAGCGAATCTGAAATTGCGTCTAACGAGTAAATGATACGGTTTTTTTTGCAACAACTGAAAAGCCATAAGATACTTAAATTTCAATATATTGACAAATATTCTTAAAATAGCTCAATAAACTTAACATTCGCTGAAGGCTCAGTAACGAATCGATATGACCGCTAGGATATTTTTGCCTAAAACTCAAAAGAGAATATTGCCACCACCGGTATTCTGATCGGCCGCGATTTGCAGTAAAGTCTTAAATATTAGATACTCCCAGTTCCAAAAGGTGGCTTATAATCATTTTTCATTGATTTCACGACACTTCAAATGCAGCTGCCGCTCATCCATCAAATTTAAGTTTCCAATTAATCATACTCTCTCGATAATACCCGAGACGTGGATACCAGTAAAAATTGGCGTCAACTCGGTTAATCGAAGTTTCCACCTTCACCAATTTGCACACTTTGATTGCTTACAACCGGGATGATTCAGGGCGAACGCATTAAAATAATCAATATATCAATATGTTATCCTGTTACTTAGAACGCTTAGTCAATTCGGCTTAACTTATGGCACCCCTCCCTGGGCCCCGTTAGGCCGCGCCGAGCACTGGCGATTTTGCCGAGAATAGCCCGTTAGGGGAGCGGCAGGGATGCCGCTCGTTTTCGGAGGGCTAGGG
>JAHJSQ010000108.1 GCA_018830325.1 Gammaproteobacteria bacterium | reverse complement strand
TCGTGCCGAAGAGTATGCCCATGCTTATTGTCGAATATCCAGCTATCTGCAAACCATGGCTAATCGGGGCTATAATCCGCTCATCGCGATTCAAATGGCTCTTGCTGGGAACGCGGCTATAGGGCGCGAGTAGTTACATTTAAAAATCATTCAAATCGGCAAGTCATTGATTGCTCAACATGGACCATGGACAATCTCGGATTTGATTGCTACGCTTAATAGCACATTTCATGAAGCAATCGAACACACCCTATGCTTACATCCAATCGTATTCTGATTGTCGATGACGTCATCGATAACATTCGTGTCGCCATGAACTTTTTAAAGGAAGACAATTACGATCTCTCGTTTGCCGGCAGCGGAGAGGAAGCGTTGCGACTCATTCGAGATAATCCTGCGCCGTTCGATTTGATTCTGTTGGATATTATGATGCCGGGCATGGAAGGCTTTGAAGTCTGCCGAATTTTAAAAACTAATCCGCGCTATCAGGATGTGCCGATTATTTTTTTGACCGCCCGTGTCGATGTCGATTCAGTAGCGAAAGGCTTTTCTGTCGGCGGCGTCGACTATATAACCAAGCCTTTTCATGCCGATGAATTATTGGCGCGCGTCAAGACGCATGTCGACTTGTTTCATGCAAAAAAATTACTGCATGAACATAATATCGCATTGGAAGCGAAAGTCGCTTATGAGCGAGTCCGCTTACTTACGGAGTTGGAAGAAAATCAAAAAGAGATGATCTTTATGCTGACCGAATTGATGGAGTCGACTTCGGATGAAACGGGAAAACATATCAAGCGTTTGTCCGAGATTTCAGCATTGTTGGCTAAATATCATAAAAGCCTCTCCGTTCACGATATGGATATGTTGTATCATGCCTCCCCGATGCATGATATCGGCAAGATGATGATACCCAGGGAAATATTGAATAAGCCGGGACGATTGACCGAGGAGGAATTTAATGTCATCAAGTCGCATACCACCAACGGTTATCAATTACTATGCCGTTCGGATCGAAGAATCATTAAATCCGCTGCCGTCATCGCTCACGAACATCATGAGAAATGGGACGGTAGCGGATATCCGCGCGGATTGAAGGGTAACGATATTCATATTTACGGCCGAATCGTCGCATTAGCCGATGTGTTCGATGCGTTGACTCATTCACGATGTTATAAAGCCGTTTGGAGTCGCGATCGGGTTGTCGATTACATTGAGGGACATCGCGAAACGCAGTTCGACCCGGAATTGGTCGATATTTTCCTGGATCATGTCGATGAGTTTTTTGCAATCGCCGATTTAAAGTGAGTGCCGGTTCAATGCCGCCGATGGTTGTAAAAACCGCTATTGTCATTCTGTTGTGCTTTTTTTATCTATTCTTAAGCAGTGCGCGCGTAGCAGCAGACGAATCGGCGCTAGACTCGGTCAGCATTCAATTACGTTGGGAACATGGCTTTCAGTTTGCCGGCTACTATGCGGCTATCGAGAAAGGTTTTTACCGGGACGAGGGACTCGAAGTTCAGTTAAAGGAAATCGATTATTCGAAAGACTTCGTCAAGCAAGTCCTTGCCGGAGAATCGGAATACGGCGTAACCGATAGCACTTTGCTGATCTATCATTTACAGGGCGAACCTGTCGTTCTGATCAATCAATTCTTTCAACATTCTCCGCTAGTATTTATAGCACGCCGCGAATCGGGCATCGTCAGTCCTTATGAAATGATCGGCAAAAAAGTCGCGCTCGACTTATCCAGTCGCGGCGATGCGGCGCTGAATGCGTTGCTGCTAAAAACCCTCGGCGATCTCAATAAAGTTCAACGTTTCAAGGCCAACGGCGATTCCTATCGGGATTTACGCGACGGCAAGATCGATGTCGTTACCGCCTACGCGACTTCGCAGCCTTTTCTTTTGAAAGAGCAAGGAATTGAAGTTAATGTCATCAATCCGCAAAATTACGGAATTGATTATTATGGAGACAATTTATTTACCACCCGCGATGAAATCATCGAGCATCCCGCGCGAGTCGAAAAAATCAGCCGGGCGACGCTCAAAGGTTGGCAGTATGCGCTCGATCACCCGGAAGAAATCATCGAGCTGATTATCGCTCGTTATAACCCTAAGCTTTCCCGCGATTATCTGGACTACGAAGCGCGTATGACTCGGCAGATGATTATTCCGGAGTTGATACAGTTGGGCTCGGTCGATCCTAAGCGTTATCGGTTGACGGCCGAGGATTATCAACGTTTGGGGTTTGTCGAGCACAGTCGCATCGGGGATGACTTTTTTTTTCGCTTGCCGGATGCCGAGACCGGTCCGGTATTGGCTTTTTCGGCGAAAGAGCGAGCCTGGATAAAGCGCAACCCGGTGGTTCGTTATGGTGGAGAGCGGGATTGGGCGCCTTACGATTTTGTCGATCGCAACGATGCTCATACCGGCTTGAGTCGGGATATGTTGCAATTGATCGGGCAATATACAGGTCTGACTTTCGAAGCCGAGATCGATGATTGGATTAATCTTCTGCAAAAGATCCGGCAACGCGAAATCGACTTATTACCTTCGCTTTATTATTCCGAGGAACGAGCGGGGGATATGCTTTTTACCGAACCATACCAATGGATGCTAGATTATTTTTTTATTCATGAAGATGTTCAAGCCAAGTCCTTGGCGGATTTAGCCGGCAAAACGATCGCGATACCGAAAGGTTTTTTGCATGATAAAACCATAAAAAAAATGTTCCCGGAGCTGAATATTCTCGAAGCCGAGGATCTAATGGGAGCTTTGCAAAGCGTTATTGAGAGAAAAGCGGATTTACTGGTCGATGCGCATTCGGTGATCACTTATTGGTTGAAGCGCAATGCGATCACGACGATTCGTCCGTTTAAGGTATTGCCGCCCGGCGAGGCTCAGCAATTGCACATGGCGGTTCGTACGGATTTGCCGGAATTGCATTCGATCTTGAACAAAGCGCTTGCGGCGATTCCCGAACAGGAAAAACAAGAATTGCAGGACCAATGGTTCGGCCCCAGGTTTAAGGGGCGAACGGTCGCTATGACGTCTGCCGAGCAAAAATGGTTGGCCGAGCATCCGGTCATTCGAATTGCCGCTCAGAGAAATAAGTTACCTTATGAAAGCGTCGATCGCCAGGGTCGATATATCGGTATGGCGGCCGATTATTTGGCATGGATCGCCAAAATACTCCGTATCGAATTGGACATTATTCCGGTTGAATCGTGGCGCGAAGCCAAACAAAAAATCGAACTCGGCGAAGTCGATATCATGTTTGAAGCGCTTGATAGTCTAGACGATAAACGCTTGGTTCTCACCGAGTCCTTTTTCAGTAGTCCGGTTGTGATCGTGATGAGCGACCGCGAATCCTATGTCGATAGTATCCGGCAAATTCGGCATCGCCGATTGGCGATCGTCAAGAGCTATGCTTATGCATCGACTATTGCTGCCCAATATCCGGAAATCGATTTTCACTATGTGGATTCGGTCGCCGAAGGTTTGACTGAGGTTTCGACAGGCAGTGTAGATGCATTGCTTTGCACGCTGGCGGCAGCCGGCTATCAATTTGCAGACCAAGGCATCCATAATATTCGGATCGTCGGTAAAACCGAATTTACCAGCGATCTTGGGTTCGCCATTGCACAGAAACAAGCGCAATTGGCACCGCTTTTAAATCGTGCCTTGCATACGATCGGACCAAGCGAACAGCAGAAAATACACGATAGTTGGGCAAGCAATATTGCCGAGAAAATCGATTATCGGTTGATCTCTTGGATCGTTGGGGGCTTTTTACTGATATTGGCGTTCGTGTTTTTTTGGAACCGGCGTTTGGCCGACGAAGTAGTCCGGCGTAAGCAGAGCGAGCAAGAAGCCGCATTACTGAACGAACGGCTAACGCTTGCGGCCGGAATCGCATCAATCGGCGTTTGGGAGTTGAATTTGACCGGAGAGCCCTATTTGCTGTTCGACGATAGGATGTTCGACATATACGGTCTACCCAAACAACCGAGTCTTGCCTTTGTCAAATGGATAGAACTTATCCATCCGGAAGACCGGTCGCTGATTAAAGGCGTGATCAGTCAGTTACAACAGTGCGATGATCAAGCTCATAACGAATATCGGATCATTCGTCCGGACGGTATGGTTCGCACACTCTACAGCGGCAGCCGGATTATTGGCAACGAAAATAAACCGGGGAAAATCATTGGCGTGAGTTGGGATATCAGCGAGCGAAAAAATGCTGAAATCGCGCTGGCCAACGCCAAGGAACAGGCGGAGTCGGCAAATCAAGCCAAGTCTCGGTTTCTTGCGAACATGAGCCATGAAATTAGAACGCCGATGAATGCGATTATCGGTTTCACCGAATTGCTCGACGAGCAAATCAAGGAACCCCATCTCAAATCTTTCGTGAAAACGATTAAAGCCGCCGGACAAAGCTTGCTGGCATTGATCAACGATATTCTGGATTTATCGAAAATCGAGGCCGGTAAACTCAGTATCGAAAAGCAAGCTTGCAATCCGCATGAATTATTTGCCGAACTGGGCGGAATTTTTACGATGAAAATGCGGGAAAAAAATTTGGCATTGATTTTAAATGTCGACCCCGCCATTCCGAGCAGCTTGGTGCTCGATGCCACGCGTTTGCGCCAGGTGCTATTCAACTTAATCGGCAATGGCGTGAAATTTACCGATCAGGGTCATATTCGTTTGATTGCGCGTACCGCTAATGAAGACGAGATTCGTAGTCGATTGGATTTATGTATCGATGTCGAGGATACCGGTATCGGCATTTCACAGGAGCATCAACAAGTTATTTTTCAAGAATTCGAGCAATCGGAAGGGCAGGATATTCGTAAATACGGCGGTACCGGTTTGGGGCTTGCGATTAGCCGTCGTTTGGTCGAAATGATGGGTGGCGAGATTGCTGTGAGTAGCCGTTTGGGCGAAGGCTCTACTTTTACCGTCAGACTTTACAATGTCGATATCGCGTCCATCGACGAATCCGAACCAATGCCAATCGGGACGAGTCATCAAAAAATCCGGTTTCACCCGGCAACGGTTTTGGTCGTCGACGATATCGAAAATAATCGGCGTTTATTGCAGGAGAATTTTTCCGGAACGGCTTTGACTGTTTTGACGGCTGAAAACGGGAGGGATGCCGTCGAAGCGGTTAAACGGCAGACTGTCGATTTGATATTGATGGACATTCGTATGCCGGTGATGAGCGGTTATGAGGCGGCCGAGATAATAAAATCGGTTAGCGATACGCCGATTATCGCGTTGACCGCGTCGGTCATGAAAGACGAATACGACCGGGTAAAAACCGCGCACTTCGACGCTTATCTGAGAAAACCGGTGTTGAAAGCCAACTTGATTGAAGAATTGGCCAAATTTTTACCGTTCGACAGGGATGAGGCAACACAAGTCGAGCTATATCCGCTCGTATTGACGACGGAGCAACAGGCTGTCTTGCCCGAAGTACTGGCGGCCTTGGAAAAATTGAATCCGCAATGCGAGCAGGCGGCCTCTAATAATAATATTTCGGCAATGAGAGCATTTGCCGAAAACGTGTCGGCAATCGGCGAGCGTCACCGGTTTACCCCAGTCCTTGAATATGCTGAACGTCTCGAACGGCATATCGATAGTTTCGATATTGTCGAAATTAAGCAAGGTTTGAATGAGTTCTCGGCTTTACTTGAGCAATTGCGGGATTCGTAGGGCATTGCACTTGTTAGTTGAATCCGCGTTTCAAATCCGCGAACTTTCACAGTAACGTTCATGAAGGCCTAGCCATCGCCCCGGTAAATAAAAGCTCTCTGGGGTAGGGAGGGTGCGGTCACTCGCCCGACAGGACGCCGTGAGTACGTCCATGTAGGCTCGACGGCGGCTCTCTGCCGCCGACGCCTGTCGATCGAGCAACCACCCCCCTCTTCGGAACCGGCATTGTGTGTTGAATATCGAAAGGCTCATAGTGGAATCCAGGGGGCCGCGTAGGTCGGGTTAGCGCCAGCGTAACCCGACGTTTCCGGATAGTCGGGTTACGGCTACGCCTAACCCGACCTACGCGCTAGCCATCGGCCCGGCAAATGAAAGTTCTCGGGTGGGGAGGGCGCGGTTACTCGCCCGACAGGACACCGACGTCGGTCGGGCGAGCAACCGCACCCTCTTCGGAACCGGCATTGTATTGAATATCGAAAAACTAGATTAAGATTTCAAATCCACGAACTTTTACAGTAACGTTATCCACTATTTTATGGCAAGCCGTTGAAAGACTTCATGAACTTCATGGTTAAACTGCCGAATTTAGAATCAACGGTTTTGGACGTCATCGTCGACTTTGAAAAAAGCCATGGCTTGCTGGAGTTCCTCGGCATTGCCGGAAAGTTCTTCGGCCGTCGCTGCAAGCTGTTCGGAAGCGGCGGCATTTTGTTGGGTGGCCTTGTCCAGTTGAGTCATCGCTTCGTTGATTTGGGCCAAGCCCGATGCTTGTTCGTTACTGGCGGATGTGATTTCTTCGATCAAGGTTGCGGTTTTGCCGATATCCGGAACGATTTGTTGTAGCAATTGTCCGGCTTGGTTGGCGATATCGACACTGTCGATGGCCAGTTCCCCGATTTGTTCCGCGGCTTTGCGGCTATTTTCGGCGAGATTGCGAACTTCCGATGCGACGACCGAAAAGCCGCGCCCGTGTTCGCCGGCGCGAGCCGCTTCGATCGCGGCATTCAGCGAAAGCAAATTGGTCTTTCTGGCAATGTCTTCGATAATCTCGATTTTATCGGCAATTTCGCGCATTGCCTGCACGGTTCGTGTTACTGCATCGCCGCCTTGTTGCGCTTCCGCTGCCGTTCCTGTCGCGATTTTGCTGGTTGCAACAGCATTTTCGCTATTGTGCTGCACCGATGCGGTCAGCTGTTCCAAGCTGGAGGTCGTTTCCTCCAGTCCCGAGGCTTGTTCGGTGGCGCTTTGGCTAAGGCTCTGCGAGGTCGCGCTAACTTCATTCGCGGCACTGGTCAAATAATCCGCACGGTTTCTTACTTCCTCAACCGTTTGCTTAAGGTTGTTGATCATTTCCGCCATCGATGCATATAAGCTTTCCTGATCGCCGGGTTTGACATCTAATGTCATCGTCAAGTCGCCAAAGGCCATACGTTTCGAGATCGCCGCCAGTTCTGCCGGTTCGCCACCGAGTTGTTTAAGAATGTATCTGACGATGACCGTGGCCAGAGTGATACCCGCCAAAACCGCAATAATTGTAATGACAGTCAAAACGAAACGAGCTTGAGTGCTGTCGTTTTCCATGGCTTGTTGAATAGCGGCTGCCGAAGCATTGACGATGTCACGCATTTGCCCAAGATAATGCTGCACGCTTTGGAGATTGGGCACTGTTTCGTTTTTATATAGCGCGCTGGTTTGTTGAGTGTCGCTCAGGTCAGTGTTTCGGGTCGTGTTGACGCGTGCATCCCGGATTAATTTCGCCGATTCGTGCAAAAGTCGATGCGGTTCTTCGACATCGGCGAGTAGTGGTTTTAATTCCGGAAAGCGCGATTCGGCGTGCCGTCTTTCCTGACCGTAAAACCATTTTCCGAAGGCGCATTGCGTATGATCTAACTGTATATTCAAATCATGCGCATGATCGTCATAAACAAAGTCATTGAGTTGGGCCGCCCAATTTAGATGATCGACCTCGCGCTCGACCAAAGCGGTGCGCAGGTTATCGGCTTCGACGACATTTCGAGTTTCGCCGACGAGTGAAATAAGTCGTTGAATACCGATCCCGGATGTCAGCAATAACAAAACCAGGATGCCGGCGAAACCAAGTGAAATTTGCGTTCGGAGTTTCATGGAGGAGATTTGAAATTAAGTGTAAGTTTATTTAAATTTTAGCGCACAAAATTTTAAATGCTGCTATTTATTCTAAGGGTCGGCGCCCTTTGACGGGCACCCCGGGGCCGAATTTTGATCAACGAAGGGTATAACTTCTTCTTCATGATCTTCATGGTGAAATGCTTTTTCTAGGTTCATCGCTTAAAGTTTTCCCTGAAATCTGCCGAATCGTAACAAAATAACCGGCATGAGTAGTAGGTTGAGTAGCGTCGAGGATATCAAACCGCCGATGATGATTGCGGCCATCGGACCCATGATTTCGCGGCCCGGATTATCGCTATTCAATGCGATAGGCAGCATCGCAAGTGCGGTGACCAATGCGGTCATTAGAATCGACGGCAAGCGTTCTTCCGCACCTTGCATGGCTGTGGCGAAATCCCAGCTTTTCCCTTCGGATTGCACCAGATGCCGATAATGAGCGATCAACATAATGCTGTTTCGTACGGTGATGCCGAACAGCGTGATGAAACCGACCACCGAACCCACCGATAGTGTCGCGCCGGTCAAGAATACCGCCGCAACACCGCCGATCAGTGAAAACGGCAGATTCACGAGTGTCAATACGGTGTGGCGAAAGCTGCCGATCGCAATGTGGATAAGCATCAATACGCCCGCACCGGCCAACAGCGAATGCAATATCAATTCTTGACGGGCCTCGGCTTGTTCGATCGCGGCGCCAGTAAATTCCGGATACATATCGGCCGGAAATTGGATTTCGTCGAATACTCTTTGCTTCAATTCGGCGACGAACGATTCGTAATCCCGGTCGATAATATTTGCGGTAACGGTTTGTCGCCTTTGTGCTCCTTCATGCAGGATATTGTATCGCCCGGAGCTTTGCTCGATATCGGCGATTTGCCCGAGAGTCACGAGCGTGCCGTCCGGGGCGCGGATCGATAGTTTTTCGAGCGCTTCGGGCTTATTGCGGACATTGACATCGAGGGTAACGGCTATGTTGTTAATGCGGTTGCCTTCGAGTTGTTTGCCGATGATGCGGCCCTCATAGGCGCTTTGCACGGTGTTCATCATGTGCGCCGGACGCAGGCCCCAAAAGGCCAGTTTGTCCGATTGCAACCGGATTTCGAGTATCGGTGTGCCGGGCGGCGAACGGACCGTTACATCGGCCGCACCCGGAATCGATCGAAATAGTTGTGCGATTTCCTCTGCTTTAGTGTCGAGAGCGCCCAAATCATTGCCGTAAACATTGACCACAAGGGGCGACGTGTAGCCGGAGATGGTTTCGTCGACCCGTTCGGTCAAAAAGGTATTGGCTTCAAACACGATGCCCGGAACTCCGTCCAAAGTCTCGCGCATTCGGTTCAAGACTTGTTGTTGTTCCGGACCGGACATCGACGCCAGGCGGACTTCGTATTCGCTGTAATGACTGCCGTAGGTATCGGCTCCGCGCTCCGCGCGCCCTGCCCATTGCGAAACTGAAACGACGCCCGGAATTTGTAAAAATTGCTCGGTGATTTTCGTACCGATTCGGATCGATTCCTTCAGCGCCGTGCCGGGAATACTACTGGTATGCACGATATAATGACCTTCACGTAGCGGCGGTAGAAATCGGCTGTTCGTGAAAAACAATGCGGACAGGCCGGCGACACAGATCAGTACGGCAGCAGATATTGCCAGTTTAAAATACCGACTAACGAAACCAAGCCAACGCCGGTAAACCGGTTTTAAAAATCGGATCAATGGAGGTTCTTTATCGGTTGTATGGGTTTTGCTCAATAACAGGAAGCACAGCGCCGGAGTCAGCGTTAATGCCGCGACTAGCGACATCAGTATCGCAAGAATATAGGATATGCCCAAGGGCGAAAACAGGCGTCCGGCAACACCGGTTAAGGACAACAGCGGCACGAAAACCAGTGCGACGATAAAGCTGGCATAGACCACCGAGCCTCTGACTTCCATCGAGGCGGAGTAGATGACTTCGGAAACCGGTCGCGGTGCTGCCGAAAGCTGATTTTCACGCAGCCGACGAAAGATATTTTCGGTATCGATGATCGCATCGTCGACGACTTCGCCGAGCGCAATGGCAAGTCCGCCTAAGACCATGATATTCAAATTGACGCCGAATTCGAGCAGCACTAGAACAGCGGCAATCAGCGATACCGGTATTGCCGTCGCGGCGATGAAGGCGGTCCGCATTTCGAATAAAAATAGATACAGCACGATCAACACGCATAGGCCGCCGATTAATAAATGTCCCGATAAGTTATGCAACGAGGTTTCGATGTAATCGGCGGGACGGAATAAGTTCGGATAAAAATCGATCGCTTGCTTGGCGAATAGGGTATTGAATTCGCTCAAGGCTTTTTCGACCTGTCTCGAAACGGTGAGCGTATTGGCGCCGTATTGGCCGATGACCATCATGACGATACCCGGATGACCCATGATTTGTGCGGCGCCGATCGGCGGTTCCGGGCCATAGCGAATATCGGCGACATCCCCGAGCGTGACACTTCGTCCTTGAGTATGCTTTACAATAATGTCTTGCAGTCGTTCCGGGCTGAGATTTTGGCCGGAAAGCTTGATGCTAAAACGCTGATTGTCGGTTTCGATGACCCCACCCCCTTGAAGGTTCGTCGATTCCGAGGCGGCTTGAACGACTTCATCGAGAGCCAAGCCGAAGCGCTGCAAACGGGCGGAGTCGACTTGAATTTGCAATTGCCGAATTTCACCGCCGAATATATTGACATCGGCAACGCCTGGGACCGCCATTAATCGCGGCACGATCGTCCAGTCGGCAAGGCTTCTCAGGGCCATTAGATCCTGCCGATCCGAATGCAGACCGATCGTTAAAACAGTTGCCGATGACGAAGACAAGGGTACGGCCAGAGGCGGGCCGATGCCCTGCGGCAGACGATTAGCGATACTGGCCAGGCGTTCGCCGACCATCTGCCGATTACTGTGGATATCGCTACTTTCTTCAAAAAGCGCGGTCACGACCGATAAGCCCTGTATCGATTCCGAACGAACCGTTTTTAAGCCTATTAGTCCCGAGATTGAGCTTTCAATCGCTTGCGTGACCAGCGTTTCGACTTGCTCGGCGGAATAGCCGGGCGCCTCGGTTTGGATGACGACTTGTTTCGGCGAAAATTCCGGAAAAATGTCGAGGCCTGCCACGGCGAAACGATAAAAGCCGTAGACGAATAGCACTATTGCCGAGACGATCACGATGCCATATTGACGGATCGCAAAGCGTATTAAGGCGCTCAACATTTTAAAACAGATTTCCCGCCGCCCTGCGTTTCGGTGTTCGGCAAATCAATCATCATCATCTTCATCGGGAATTTGGCTTTTGAATTCCTCCGAAAGCAGCATTTGCGCACCGCTTACGACTAAGTCCTGACTCGGATGCAAACCGTCCGTGACGAAATAGCCGGCATCCGTGTCGATAAATTCGGTAATGGTCAGTCGCTGAAAATGTTCCGGTGTTGTTTTGACGTAAACGAAAGCTTGACCGAGATGGCGAATGACGGATGATACCGGAATTAACACGCCGACTTCGGCGGTTTCGCGTAACGGAATGAAGGCGGCGATGCGCATACCGGTTCGAATGTTGCCGTTTTCGGTTTCGAAAAAATAACTTTCGCCTTGGGTCAGTGGGTCGGTTTGCGGTGCTGACGATATAAAACGCGCCAATTCGGTTCGGTTTCGGTCGCCGTAGCGCGAGACCTGGATTTCGTCGAGCGTACCGACCGGTTTATTATTAGGCGGCAACGAGATATGCAATAAATTCTTTTGTCCGGAAAGATAGGGGCGTAAGGTGTCGGTATTGGCATCAAGAAATAATTCGGCAATCACTTGGCCCCAATTGAGTACCGCCTCATTGCGAACGGTTTCGATTTGTATACGACTGCCTTGAGTTATCGCTTGTTCCGATTGCCATTGCGACTGTTGTTCTTGAAGACTGCGCCCGGAAACGGCGCCGCCACGGTGTAAAAGCCGAGTTCGGTCGATCGATTGTTGAGCCAGCGTCAGTCGAGACTTGGCGCTCTCATGCCCGCTGAGTGCGGCGAGGTAACGGTTTCTCAACTCCAGTAGCGGTTGTAACGCAACCACATTGCCGTACGCGGTCAGTTCTGGACGATACCGATAAGGTTTGAGTTTGATTGTTTTCAGGCCGGAGCGAATTTGGGTGGTCGAGTCTATGTTCAGAGTGCCTTCATTCCCGTAGTCGTCATCATCGGTTTCGGTTCGAACGAGAGCTGTTTCTTTATCTTGAGACGCCGCAAAAGCAATGCCATTAGCGCTTAGTGCAAGCGCTAGGCTAATCAAAGTCGGCCATTTCAATTCGCCTAACAAGGTTATAGGGCGACTGGCGAAGTTAATAAAGGAGAATTTCATGTACGGCATAAGCAAATTATATAGGGCCGGAAGGCGCGTAATCGAAATTTTTTGTTGTTTTTATAATTGATCGCGTTATTCTTTACGGTTTGCGCCGTTAGGCATTTTTGAACGGAGGACTATCGATGAGCGATTTGCCGGAAAATTTAAAGTATGCAAAAACCCATGAATGGGCAAAACTGGAAAACGATAATGTGGTGCGCGTCGGTATTACCGAATTCGCGCAAGCCGAACTCGGCGATTTAGTTTTTATCGAATTGCCTAAAGTCGGGCGTGTCGTGAAAGGGGGCGAGCAATGCGCGGTCGTCGAGTCGGTCAAAACCGCTTCGGATTTATTCAGCCCCGTGTCCGGGGAAGTCGTTTCGGTTAATGAGGAGCTATCCGATGCGCCGGAGCAGGTTAACGACGATGCCTACGACGCTTGGCTGTTTTGTGTGAAGGCCGACAATCCGGCAGAATTGGATTCCTTGCTGGATGCTTCGGCCTATGGCCAATTAATCGCTGAATAAGCAGAAAGCGTTGTTTGACGCGTTATGGGGGGGGCGGTCATACGCTCAAGCTAAGCACAGGTCACCGCTGCTAAATCGTTACCGACCGCTTCCGGCGGGTCCAAGTAGCGTAGCCCGGATGGAGCGAAGCGCAATCCGGGTAGTTCGGGGCTACGCCATTCTCGTATTTCGCTACGCTGCATACGGGCTACATACTTGAATACCAACTTGAAAAAGAAAGGATGTGAGTTGGCCGGTACTTTGCTTGTAAGTGATACGTCCGCTTGTCATTTATCCACAAAATCTGTGGATAACTCTGTGGATAGCATCTTGAGAAGGTTCTCAACAATTTGACTTTGCAGGCGTTTTTACAAATCGAACAAGTATTGGTCGGAATATAATATCATTAATAAACAATGACTTATAAAAATTATCAAGCTTATTAAGACGCTGTAAAATCATTGTAATTAAAATGACAAAAGGCTTGTGTAATCTGGCGTTTTAATCTACCGAAACTTGTATCAAACTATGGCAAATCAAAACGCAAAAGGTTTTAAACGCATCGTAAACGCTTTTTTCTTTTCGCTGTCGGGCTTTAAGGCCACTTGGTTTCATGAAGAGGCGTTTAGGCAAGAGGTTTGGTTGTTTATAGTCACGACGCCGTTGGCCGTTTGGCTCGGCGAGACAAACATCGAGAAATTGCTGCTTATCGGCAGCATGGTCCTGGTTTTATTGGTGGAATTACTGAATTCGGCGGTTGAAGCGGTCGTAGATCGAGTCGGATTCGAGCATCATGAACTATCCGGCCGGGCCAAGGACATCGGTTCGGCCGCTGTCATGCTTTCCTTGGTTTGGGCGGCGGCGACCTGGATATTGATTTTATTTTTGTAATTATTCAGCGTAAGTCATGTATGAGAAGGTGTCAGGCATTGATTTATAAGGCTGTCTGCAACAGGACGTTGCAGTCAGAGCTTACAGGGATGTATTCACGCGTCCTTAGAAATCAATGCCTGACACCAACCTACCGCATGCGCTGAATA
>JAHJSQ010000107.1 GCA_018830325.1 Gammaproteobacteria bacterium | reverse complement strand
GAGGTCGATAATCCCGACAAGAGCAACGATACATTCTCTACAGTTTCTTAATCCGATTGCCCGCCGCAGTCGACGCAGAGCGTCTAAAGCGACATTCCCACGCCGAGCATGGGAACGAACGTTTTGTGGGGATACATCAGGCTCAGGTTACTTTTTTAATTTAGTAGCCTTTGACACAAACGATTAGATTTAAGAGTAAGCCGATATGGACCTTGCTGAACAGTTTTTCAAACCATCAAACCCATGCCGGAACCCCTCGTGCAGGAAATTTTGGACTTCGCGTTATTCCTGCGCCAGCATGAAGCACAAGCCGAGTGGCAAAACTTGACCTGATTAGCAAGATGCTTCAGCTTGACGAAGCCAAGTGTCCGAGCAAGGGCCAGTCGTAGTCGCAAAAACTAAAATATGCTGTTACCCAAGCTCCAGCTTGGGTAACTTGTTCAGGAAGCTCAAGCTTCCCGACAATCAAGAAAGATTGAACGAACGAGTCGGGGTTGATGGAGAATGTGCGGTGGTTATGTCAGTATCAGGAAGCTCTTGCCCTGAGCCCTTCGGCTGCGCTCAGGAGAGCCTTGTCGAAGGGGGAGCTTCCGGGGTGTCTTTCCCAAGCTGGAGCTTGGGAAAGAGCGTGATGTGGGTTGGCCGTTTTTAACTTGACGCGCATGGCTTGCGAACCCCGACCTGCTAGGGATATGCTGATCTTTGGGCTTTAGCTGAAGAAACTCGCTAATCAGGAAACTTGATGAATGCTCAGACACACTCGCTCGACGATTGGGACAACGATGAAGACGAGGTGTGGAACGATGTCCCAGCTGTCTGAAATCGTTTTACTGCCATCTTTCATCGCTCAAATACGCCTGCCTTAATCCTCACAGCTTCCGACGCACAGGCCGACTCTTTTCTCCTTCCTGATCGAAAAAACGTCTAAGAATTAGATTAGCCAATTCTTGAGTATAAAGGGAGTAAACCAACTGGAAAAATTGAATACAACGACGACCTTTCACGCCTGTTCTCACGGAGGATTGCCACGATGCCCACAATGAGAATCGCTTTATTGTCATGTCTATTCATAACGGGCTGTGTCTCGACCGACGCCGTTTTGATTACACCGCAGGGCGGACAGCAAGCAGCTTGTTTGCAATTTTATCAAGACCTCGATGATGCCGTTTTCGCAAATGAATCCGAGGATACCGGCGAAATGCGGATTCCCGGCTTTCCCTATCTTCGCGGCAATCGTTTTTTTGCTTCATTTGCCGGTGCGTCAATGTCCGATTCGGCTTACGCGCAGTGGCTCGAACAAATGCGGCAACTGGATGAGAACGCGAGGTTGACGGAATTCGCGAATTTGCCGCAAGACGCGGCCGCCGGCATAACTTCCCGCTTGCCGGCGGGTTCGTCGTTTCGGCAAAGGCTAAACGAATGCGGCCTCGCCCTGGTCGGTTCGGATTCTTTTAAAAAACCCGAATACAAAACCGAATTAGCCGATCGAGTCGCGGTGCCCGACCATTACCGAACTTGGCAACGAGTTGCCGGATCCTACCCGCTGCTGCGCTGGTTCGCCGGGATTGCGCTCGACGATTTGCACAGTGAATTAAACGCCCCCTTTCAACTGCCGATCGAGCAAATTCCGGTATCCGGCAAACCGATCCGCTACGCGCCGCCCCGAACTGCGTCGATGACTCGGCAAGAAGCAGCCGATGCATTCGCCAAAGCCTACCGCAACCCGCTGCAAATTCCGCTGTTCGAAACTGAGCTACTGGATCGCCTGTTCGCGCAATTCGCACCGGTCTGGGAAATCGACACGCGCAACGAAACCGATCTAATCGGCACCGTGACGCTCGATGCGGACGGCAAACCGTCGATCGACACCGAAAAACCGACAGTCTACGTCAAACACTCCTATACACGTTTTCACGGCGAAAATTTGTTGCAGTTGATTTATCAAGTCTGGATGCCGGCGCGCGAAAAAACGGGGACATTCGATCTTTACGGCGGCGAGTTGGACAGCGTGATTTGGCGCGTCACATTGAACAGCAAAGGCCTACCGATCGCCTACGACAGCATTCATGCCTGCGGCTGTTATTACAAACTGTTTCCTGCAAACGGCTTCATCGCATTACCAAACGCAGACGGAACGGAAGCCGTGTTATCGCCGAAACGAATATCGGTTAATCCCTACGAAACACGCTTGCTGCTACGCTTGTCGAACAGAACGCATTATCTGCAGCAGGTAACGGTAGCCGATGCCGCAAACGCCGCGCCGTATCGCTTCAAACCTTACGACAACTTGCGATCGCTGCCTATCGGCAACAACGAACGGCGCAATCTATTCGGGCCAGAAGGCATTATCGAGGTCAGCCGAAGGGCCGAAAGATTCTTGTTATGGCCTTTCGGCGTCGCGAGCCCCGGCGCAATGCGTCAATGGGGCAGCCATGCGATAGCTTTCGTCGGCCGAAGACATTTCGACGATGCGTTTTTACTGGAACAATTGATCGCTCAGGAAAAATGATACCCGTGTTTACTCCAATTTAGATGTTTAACTGTCGTTTGAGTTGGTTATTCAAAACATGGCTTTGGAATTATCCCGATCGGTTTGTCATGAATAAATGCAGGCTATACGGTTTAGAAAAACTAGCGTTGAAGCTGCATTATTGACAATTGAGCAGGAAAAGCCGTATGTTAGCCCGGTCGGGACAATGACTTGTTCCCGGCGGCTTCGCCGCCGGGAATCGCGGCGCTCACTTCGTTCGGCCTTGTCCCGTCGCCTTGCGCCGGAACAAGGCGCTTCACCAGACGGACCGGCCGTCAAGCATACAGCTTGCCGCCCGCTCCGCTGGTGAGCGCCGCGATTAAGTGCAAATAACCCCACCGCATGAGCACAGGAAAAGTGCTACTTATAGTCTGTCGAAAAACAATCCATAGCTACTTATAGTATGACTACTAAAAAGTAGCAGGATTGTATTTTGTCACTAGTCGAGATATTTTCACAAAACCTCAAAAGAACTAGAAAGCGTGCCGGCATTTCCCAAGAAGAGCTGGCATCTTTGTGTGGTTTACATCGCACATATATAGGTGCCGTTGAGCGTGGTGAAAGAAATATATCCATAAAAAATATCGAAAAAATTTCTGCTGCCTTAAACGTAAAAGCTAGCTATTTACTTGAGGAGCAGAAATGACGATCGAAGAAACAGAATACCTTAGAAATAAGCTTGAAGATGCGTTAAACAAGGTAGCAAATGCTTTAGGGAAAATTAACATCGGCTCTAAGTCCCAATTTCCATACGGTTGGCGAAAAGCGGCCAAAGGTCGTACTATTTGGCGAATACTAGAAGAGGCTATAACGCAGAATTTAGAATACAAATTCAAAGAGTTTGGGTTTGATGAGTTGAATGCGGCAGACTCAGAAGTGGGTGTTTATGATTTTTCTGGTAAGTTTACTGACATCGATTCACCGTTTTATGTAAATATAAAATCTGCAGTAATAGGTGCTCGAACAAATAAAGATGACATATCAAAAGCAATACGGCTACTTGAATTCTTTGAAGAAGATCAAGAACGAAAATTGTTCATCGCATCATTTCTCATAGAATTTGAAGAGGATATGAGTGTGGCAGTCACAAAGGCAATAGTCATGCCGACAATGTGGTTGCCAGATATTTACGTCAACCCAAGTAATAACGGAAACTTGCAGTCATCAAAGTACAAATCCATAGATCAAGCTGTAAAAAGAAACAACGCGGAATTTGTCTCAGTACTCACTGATGAAATAGAAGTGGCAAGGAAAAAGAGAGAAGCTAAAGCGAGAAAAAAATGACTACGTTTTTTTAATAATATCTTTACAAAATTCATTCAATTCAATTTGAACAGCGGGCGGGATATTTAAGTATTCATAAATATTTTCATTGATTTCATTAATTACAACGCATGTTTTTATAGTGTTTAATTGCGCTAGTTCGTATGCTTTTTTTGCAAGTAAAGTCAAAGTATCTTTTTGATGAGGTTTGAAGTCCGGTATCGGCAACCGAGAAATATAACCAGATGTTACCATGTTCGTTCGAATAAGAACCCCTCGTACAATATATTTGGCTATATTTGAGTTCAGGTAGCTTAACAGCCACCAAATATCCTTCTCATCGCATATAATATTAGGGTTAACCCCATAAGTTGAATTTGGTGGCAAATAACATGCTGAAAACTCAACTCCCATAGAAGAGCATGTTATACCTTCCTTGAATAATAGCGGAACATTTCTAACCATAAAGTTTTTAACAACTTTGTTTACTTCCAAGAAATCATCAATTAAATAACCATCAGGTTCGCAATAAAACTTTTTTGATCCTGGGTTTTTGTAAAAGGGCACGGAGTGCTGATCAGTGATTTCTTTTGATAGGTATTTTTTATCATTGCCAGTTGATATTCCCGTAATACACTTAAACTTCTCGCCCACTCTACTGCAAGAAAATAGTTGTTTAATTACACCGGGCACTCCGATCAAAAACTCATGATTATCTATCTGGTTATTTAATAGAATGTCAGATAATGGCATTTCTGGAATGTCTAGACTATCTATTTTTCTATAAAACTCATATTTGCTGCTTGGTCTATTCAGCAATTTAACCAAAGGCTGCGTTGCCAACTTACCTTTTTGAATTATAAGAATACACGTTCTTACATCAGCGCCTTGATTTAAGAATATGTCTGTTGGGCAAAGTAAAATATCATGAATAATGCAATTATCTAGTATTTTTTCACGTAGCTCCTTATGTGCCTTTGAAGTAAGAAAAGAGTCTAATGTTATCAGTCCTATCACTGCTCCAGTTTTTGCCATATCTATCATAGCAGACATGAACATTGAGTACATATTATGAACACCAACATCATTAAATACTTTCTTGAGATGGGCTTTGTTCGATTGAATATAGCTCACTTCGTGGCAATTATATGGTGGATTTGCGATCCAGAAGTCACTATCAGTAAAGGATAACTTCCTTACGTTAAATAGGTCTGGATTTTTAAATAACTCGTATATACTTATGAAGTCATCCTTTATGAATGTCGAACGTTTGTTCGAAACATGGTCGGTAATATCAATGCCAGTCACATTAAAGCCGTAATCTAAAAATGGAGAAGAAAGCTCCTCCATCCCAATACATGTATCTACAACTTTAATACCTAAAGGGTTAATTTCCGTTAGCCGTTTATATATGTATGTAGCTACTTGTATTGGTGTGGAGTAGTAACCAGTAGCTCTTCGGTCAGTTCCCTGATCGGTGAATACTTCTTTATATTTTCTTGCCATAATCAACTATCGCAATGAAATTGAACACAATAAGTAGCATTCTAGCACGTGTTAAGTTAAGATGGAACGTAATTTTTAAATCATCTAGGTAGGGTACGTTGAACAAGAGTCCTTCTGTGTCAGGTGTTGTCTATTCACTAAATCCAGATTTTGGAAATGGCGGTGTTGGATATATAAGGGACAATAAAGGTACAGAATATTTTTTTCACTCACGCTATGTTGCTGATGGCTTATACCGCGAGCTATTGGTTGGCTCCGAGGTAACGTTTACCCCAATTGCTGCAAGAAGAGCTATGGGGGCGGGTCCTCAAGCAAGAAATGTTTGCATGAAGGAAAATGCACTTAACAAATAGCTCCAGCGGACGCGCCAAAGGCGCGCGCCGCTGAGCATAACGTTCCCGGCGGCTTCGCCGCCGGGAATCGCGGCGCTCACTTCGTTCGGCCTTGTCCCGTCGCGCCTTGCGCCGGAACAAGGCACTTCACCAGACTGCGCAGCCGTCAAGCTTACAGCTTGCTGCCCACCCCGCTGGTGAGAGCCGCGATTATGCAACAAAATGATTGCAATAGGCACACGTTGTGCTAAATTTTAAGCATGAATCACTTCGCTTGGAACTCAGAGAAGAATGAGCAGTTAATTCGGGAACGGGGTATATCGTTCGAGAGAATTATCTATCACATTGAGAATGAAGGGCTTTTGGATGTAGTGAAGCACCCGAATCCTGCAAAATATCCGAAGCAGCGTATGTTCATAGTCAACATCGAAAACTATGCCTACCTTGTGCCATTCGTTGAAAACGAAACAGAGTTCTTCCTGAAAACCATCATTCCAAGCAGGAAGGCCACAAAGAAATATATCGAGGTGAATGATGAATAAGTTATCCCGGGAAGAGAAGGAACTACTTCAGTCTTATGAAGCTGATGAGTGGGTTTCAGTTGCAAGCCCTGATGAAATTAATAAATATAAGGCAGCAGCAAAAAACACCTTCAGGAAAGACAAGCGTGTAAATATTCGAATGTCAGAATTGGATTTAGAGTTGCTGCAGGAAAAAGCTCTGATTGAAGGTTTGCCATATCAAACGTTAATATCTAGTGTCCTACATAAATATGTAACGGGTCGGCTAGTAGATAAAAATGCATAGCAAGGCCGTAAACACGGACGCATTTTTCGTTCGCTACGCTCACTACAAAAGCGCCGGTTATCGATTGTCCGGCAAGTAACCGCACCCTCTCCACTCCGAGTACTTTCATTCTCCGTGGTGATGAGTATCTTCATGATCGCTAGGTTATTTTCTGCGGTAAACATCGGAACCTTCGACTTTTTTCAGCTTGGATTCCAATCCTTTCACCGAGTCGGCGGATATGAACATATAGTCTTGCGACAAACCGGAGTTATCGATGAACGATGAAACTTGCTCATCGACTTTTGCCTGCGTCTGCCAAAATTTCGGTTTGATTCGGTAAGCGATCACATAGCAAGGATATTCCGGCATGTATTTGACCGATTTTTGCACCAGATACACCTTCGCAATGACCGGGTGCCGATCGAAATAGCCGACAAAATCGGCGACGATGTCGGGGTCTAGGCCGTGTGGAATGAATTCGTCGGATTCCAGAATCAACGATCTCTCTTCCTGCGCGGAATTACGCAGATATTCCTAATTTTCCAAGCGCTCGTAAAATAGCTCGGCTTCTTGCTCACGCCCTGCATCGTTATAAAACTCGATCGGATACTGAATAGGGGTCACCCATTAGCCTGTCGTAGTCAATAAGCCAAACTAATCCCTCAAGCAAATTTTGGCTTTTTTTCGAATTCACTGTCTTTTAAGACCAATCTCTTCAACCTGTTATTGAACCGGTGGGTTTCGTGGTCGCGAGGTCCGAGAGTGTGGGTAAGTTGTGGGCAGCAGGGACGCTGTCCATGACTTATCCACACGGCTCTGCTCGGACCGGTCCGCAGGACGCGTCCACAAATCCACCGGTTACCGGTTTACTCGTTGTTCCGACAGTCTTTTCTCATGCCGCTTTGCCTGTGTTTCATGATCGTTACTCCGTTCAGTTCGCTGTCTACGCGCCCGATTTCTCGCTTGTGTGATTCGCTCATCGAACTGATGCGCGTCAGTCACCCATCAGGATCAAGACGATGCCGCTGACGCGAGGTCAGCGGTTCGTCCCTGGCTCAGCGTTGAGCCCCAGAAAAATGATCGGTGCCAAGCCTTGTCCAATTGTGCACAGCACAACAGGTTTTGTGGTTTTCCGTGGTCACGGTCCAGTCCCCGAGTGGCTCAAGGCTTGGGCGTATCAGCACCCCCTTTGGGAGATAACGATTATTGGGTCGGTTGAGCAGCCTGCCAATCAGGTCTGGTGGTTATGAGCCAACCCCTTGTACGGTTCAGCTACTCAACCTATTCGCTTATTCGGTCATACAAAACATTTCGTGTCGTCAAAGGGGACGTGGTCCCGCATCACGAAGTAACTCGCCCTGGCCAGTTTATGCGCGACCGCTTTGAGTGCGACGACACGGTTGCACTTGGCGGCCTTGCGTTGATAAAAGCGTTTCGCTCGATCGTTGTAGCGTATCGCGAAGTTGGCTGCCTCGATAAAGGCCCAGGCCAAGTATTTATTGCCGTTTTTGGTATTGCCCCGGCCTTTCTTTTTGCCGTTGCTGAATTTTTCACTGCCCACACAGCGGCAATACGAGGCGAAGTTACCGACCTGCCGAAAACGCTCGATCGCGCCGGTTTCCAGCATGATCGTCAAGGCCAATACTTGACCGATGCCGCTGATACTGAGCAAATAGCGGTAGCGCGGATCCAGTTTGGCTTGTGCCAGGATGGCACTTTCCAACACCTCGATTTGTTCCGATAACGCCATCAGGATCACCCGATTACTTTCGACCGCCAACGCCAGGTTCGGATCGGCGAAGTGCTGTTGAACCTGTTCCTGCGTCAGGCGTTTGACGGCATTGCTGTTCATCCGAGTGCCGGTATTGCGCGCATACAGGTTTTCAATGCTGACTATATGCGCGGTACGCTGCCGGACCAATTGGCTGCGTTTGCGCAATAAGTCCCGCACGGCCCGGCTTTCCTTCGGGCAAATCGTGCCAGTCGGCAAGACGCCCAGCCGCAGCAAATGCGCCAACCAAAACGCATCCGTGTCGTCGTCGGTGTATTTCAGGCCCTCATACTGCTGTACCGCTGCCGTGTTGACCAAATGCACCCGGTATCCCGCCTCCATCAGGCCGTCGATCAGCCAATACCAATTGTACGTCGATTCCACCGCCAAGCCTTCGATGCTGTCTTGAAAGGGTTCCAAGCCTCGCAAGATATCGACCAAATCGCAATCTTGTTTGTTCCGATACACGACTCGGTCATGCTCGTCGATCAGCTGCGTCACCACATTCGTTGAATGCAAATCCATTCCACCGTATAGTTTCATGTCTGTCTCCTCGGTTGTTTCGATCATCACCCTTTTTATACCACTGAGGGTTTCGATCGGGGAGACAGGCTAGATGATTATCAAGTCTTGTAATTTGCATCAAGTCTCGTTTATTCAAGCACGTATTTGCAAAAGTCACGACCCCTTGGCTACTTTTGTAGAAGTTTTTTTATGCTTGTTTTTAAATCTATCTTTTCCAAAAACCATAAATTGAAAATGCCAGGAATTTCTATCTATTCGCACTTCAATCGAATAGAAAGCATCGGTGCAATCGATTTCAGTAGATCATTAGATAATTCGCAAAAAATTGAAGCATTCCCAACTTTGTATTGTTTACTATTAAGGGTAATTTTAATAGTGTTCATCATCATTTAGACTCACTCAATGCAAAGACTCAAGAGTGTATTTAGGCATACCGCTATAAACACGGCATTAAGCCTTGCCCTTCTCGGCCTGTTAATTTCCAGCTTTAGTGCATTACAACCGGTCGACCGCTTAGTATACGACAGCATGCTCAGACTTTGGCCACGCCCTGCGACCGATGGCCTTGTGGTCATTGAGATCGATGAACGGAGCCTCAAAGAACTTGGACGCTGGCCCTGGTCGAGAAGGACACATGCCAAATTGTTTGACACTCTGACACAACTCAATGCCGCTGCGGTCGGCCTTGATATCATATTTGCCGAACCCGAAAATGCAGATCCTGTCGCGGATAGACTGTTGGCTGAAGCAATCCGTCACAACGGCAAGGTCGTTTTACCGGTCTTGCCCGAAATCACCGGCCTCCGGAAAGAGGGTATAAAACCGACGCTTCCCTTGAAATAATTTATCGAAACCGCGGCCGGTTTAGGGCATGTCGACATCGAACTCGACAGTGACGGCTTGGTCCGATCCATCTTTCTCGAAGCGGGCTTCGATAACAGAAAATGGCGTTCGTTTGCTTCCGTTCTATTGCAGGTCCATCATGAAGACCATACATTGAAATGGCAAGGCGAAAGCCGTCCCAACACGCATCCTTCCCGTTCGAACCTTTGGTGGCGCAATCAACGCGTTTTGATTCCCTTTGCCGATAACAGCGAGTTTCAAAAAATTTCTTATCTCGATGTCCTTCAAGAGAAAACAACCGACTTGTCTCTGGAAAATAAGATTGTCTTGAGGAGCTTCGGCTGCCGGTTTGGCCACAAGGTTTCCAACACCTTTATCGGGTCAATCGGAACCCATGAATGGCATCGAGCTTCATGCGCAAGTACTTAACTCGGGTTTGCAAGGTTTTAATTTGATCCAACTGAGCAAACCCTTAGAAAACCTCCTGACTTTTATTTTGCTATTCGCCACGCTAATATCATCGCGCATCTACAACAATAAGCCTCTCATTCCGTTGCTTGCCGGCATGATTTCTGCCATCGCAACCAGCGCTTCCCTGTTTTATTTGGCTATGTTCGCGTTAGCAGTTGAAACGGTTATCTTTCCTACTAAATAGACCATTTAGGAAATAGTCAATGACTGCTTTCCAATTCTCTGGGCGTGGAAGAGGGTACGATTGCTCGCCTGACAGGACGCCGCAAAGCCTATTACTTGTAGCAGTTATTTTGTGCATATTCCTTAGGTTCATGGCTTTCTTTTTTAATCTTGCTTCTCTAGTGGTTTTACCGACAGTTGTACAATGTATACCCGTCGTAGATCAAAATTCGGTGCCTGGGTGTCCCGCTAAAGGACGCCGTGAATACGTCCATGTAGGCTCTATGCCAGCTCCATGCTGGCAAAGCCTTTATCGGACACCCAGGCACCTCCTCTGGCAATGCCGAAATTTGAAGTGCGAAAGGTATAATTCAAAATAATCCCCTATTTCTCGATAGCTACATTTTCCTCTGAAATAGGCCGACAACATCGTTTCGTCCAGGCTAGCAGAAGATTTAAACTGATATCTCGGACAGTCCTACAACACCCATCCGGCACTGCAAGAAATGATTAGCTTCTCTTGTCACACCTGACCTTAAGCCGATCTTTCTTCGCCCACTCCCTTTTTTCTGGTAGACGATTAATTCGGCGTGGACTAAGCTTTAAAGTATGGCGCCATGAAATAGGCGAATAAGGAAGCATGCATCATAAACCGCAAACACTGTAAACAGGAGAGGAATTTTTTTATGCGAGATCATCATGACTTGAATGGTAGAGTCCAACGTAAACTATTATTCGTTCTCATACTCATCTTTTTGTCATCGACTCGCGTTATTGCCTCCGACGATTGGATTTACACGGTTAGTGAGGGTGAAAACTTGTGGGTATTGGCCGATCGCTATCTTAAAAACGTGTCTTTTACCGAACGCCTCAAAACCTACAATCAAATAGCCGATCCTTATAACATTCCGCCGGGCACCAAAATTAAAGTTCCCGTCAAGTGGCTTAAAACGTCTCCTTTTTTCGTAAGGGTTTTCGACATGCATGGCCAAGCATGGGTTATAGAGGCAGATGGTGGTCGGCGTTTGCCTTTGAGTGCCGGTAGTTTGCTGGTCGAAGGGGATAAAATTGAAACCCTGGACGACAGCAATGTTAGATTGCAATTTATCGACGGCTCGTTTTTGTTGCTACAGGAAAAAAGTCATTTGCATTTGGACCGAATCGGCATATTCGGCGATTCAGGAATGGTCGATAACCGGTTGATGCTCGAGAAAGGAAGGTTGGAAACTCAAGTCGAGCCGAGTACCGGACCGGCCAATCGCTTCGAGATTAAAACGCCTTCTGCGACTACTTCCGTTAGAGGCACGGACTACCGTGTCAATCAAGACGAGGAAAACGCTGTCAGCCGTGCTGAAGTGCTAGGCGGAAAGATCGAAGTGACCGGTGCGGGCGTCTCGCGATTCGTGAAGGCGAATCAAGGTTTGTTGATTCGCGACTCCGAACCTCCTGCGCTTCCTGTCGATTTATTGCCTGCTCCTAATGTCGACGCGTTGCCTCGAGTATTGGAACAAGTTCCGATTCAACTTGGGATTCCTGAAGTTGCCGGTAGTTCGGGATATCGGGTACAAATCAGTCTAAGGGAAGATTTTCGTAGTTTGATGCTCGATAATACTTTTGCCGGGAATCTGTTTAAAGGCCCTGATTTACCCGACGGGAATTATTTTTTTCGAATTCGTGCCATTGATGACAGCGGTCTTGAAGGATTGAACGCGGCTACTCGAATCGAGCTTAATGCGAGACCGGAACCGCCGTTGTTGTTGGAGCCGAAACCGGCAAGCGGCGTGACCGAAGAACGCGCTGTTTTTGTATGGTCTAAGCCCGTCGATATCGAGCAATTTCATTTTCAGCTTGCGAAAGATTCGAAGTTCCGGGAGCTAGTTACCGATAATTCAGAAGTTGACGAAAGTCAATTCGTATCGCCTGACGAATTACCTTTGGGCGATTACTACTGGCGAGTGGCTGCAGTTGATGAAAATGAGGGGTTAGGCCCTTTCAGCGATGCTCAACATTTTCGCCGAGTCGTTCCGGCTCCGGCACTCGAAGAGCCTGAGATATCCGACGAGCATTTACAAATCCGGTGGCGTGCCGGGTTACCCGGTCAACGGTATCAATTTCAATTGGCCGATGAGTCTTCGTTTTCGGCACCGCTTGTCGACAAAACAGTCGATGAACCGAATATCGAACTCGATAAACCGGATAGTGGCACGTATTACATGCGGATTCGAACGGTCGATGCAGACGGATTCGAAAATCCTTTTGGAACCACGCAAACTTTGGAAGTGCCACGAAGTTGGTATTGGTGGCTGTTGCTATTGTTGCTTTTCGCTTTGTTCGCCATTTGATAGTAGTTAATGACGAAATTTCCCATTTCCCATTCGAGCTTGATCCTTGCGGTCTTTGTAACAATGGGTTTGACTTATTCGGATTACCTTCGAAATTGGGATATTTTTATTTACGACTGGGTCGTGCGACTGACTAAACATAACGTCCATCCCGACATAGTACTAGTCGAAATCGACGAAAAAAGTATTAGGCAATTGGGCCGTTGGCCCTGGTCCCGTCGTCTACATGCTCGGCTATTAGACAGGTTGACATCGGTAAAAGTTAATGCGGTTGGAATGGACATATTATTCGCCGAGGCGGAACAAGGAGACTCGCAAGGGGACCGTCTTTTGGCGCGAGCCATCG
The DNA here is from genome assembly GCA_018830325.1 of Gammaproteobacteria bacterium. GTDB lineage: Bacteria > Pseudomonadota > Gammaproteobacteria > Methylococcales > Methylomonadaceae > Methylotuvimicrobium. Next base: position 14,920 of record JAHJSQ010000107.1, on the reverse strand, counting down.
CTAGAAACGGCCGTGTCGTTTTACCGTTAGCCCCCGAACTTCAACCAAATACTACGCAACAAAAATTCATTCCGCCGCTTTTAGAGTTTGCTCAAGCTGCTGCTTCGGTAGGCCATACCGAGATTCGGCTTGAGGAAGACAATGTGGTCAGAAGCATCTTTCTTTGGCTGATGGAAGACGGCTATCCCTGGCCTTATTTTGCTCAGGCCGTTTGGCAAACGGGAAATAAATCGATAAATTTTCCCCATACGGCCGGCCATGATGTCGAGCACTGGCAACGATCGGAGCCAGTTGCGATTCCTTTTATCAATTCATCTGGTAAGCTGCAAAAAATATCCTATGTAGATGTCTTGTCCGACGACCGTTTTTTAAACCGTCTCGAAGGCCGCTGGGTTCTGATCGGCATGACGGCGTCCGGTCTCGGACAGCGGTTTCCCACCCCGGTTACTGTCAACACGACCCCCATGAGCGGTCTGGAGCTGCACGGACAAGTCCTCAATGCACTCTTAAATAATTTATCGATCAATAAGTTAAATCATCCATCGCAGTTATTGTTGTCGTGTTTACTGGTAGTGCTTGCAAGCCGGACTCAATCGATTCAAATGCCTTGGATCGGCTTATTAGGTTCGGTGGCGGTGTTGATATGTACCGTCGTTTCCGCTTATATTTTGATGAATCGGGTTTCGATTTGGTTTTCTCCAGCCTCCTCATTAGCTGGGCAGCTTTTCCTCCATGCCCTATGGACTGCGCGGCGTTTAGAATTCGCAGACCTCTATTTGGCAAGGGAAAAAAAGAATACCGCTACTATCCTTAAATCGGTAGGTGATGGTGTTGTAGCGACGGATGCCGACGGTTACATTAGTTTTATGAATCCGGTAGCCGAGCGCTTGACCGGCTATTCTTTCGAAGAAGTAAGGGGGAAAACGCTAAACGAAGTCGTCAATTTGATGGACGGATATGAAACATCGGCCAGATTTTACGATCTGGACGGGAACTGCAACCCCGATATTTCGTCCGGCATCGAACAAAAGCCCTTATTCTTGATAAACCGGCATGGAGCACAGATCGCCGTCAGAATAACAATGAATATCATGCCAAACGATCGGGGAGTCCGAGAAGGTTACGTTTTGGCTATTAGCGATATCAGCGAAACGTTGCAAATCAGCCGCCAAATGACACACTTAGCTACACACGACACTCTGACCGGTTTGCCGAATCGCGTGTTGTTTAGCGATCGCCTCAACAAAGTATTGGCTCAAGCACGACGCGACCGGAGCGGTGCGGCCATATTTTTCATGGACCTGGATCATTTTAAAAAAATAAACGATAGTTTAGGGCACGATGCCGGCGATGAATTACTAAAGCATATTGCTCTACGTTTACAAAGCTGCATTCGATCGGTCGACAGTGCCGCAAGATGGGGCGGGGACGAATTTGTAGTGATTTTAGCCAATGTTCATCATTCTCAAAGCGCTGCGGAAGTTGCCGAAAAAATCAGACTAGCTTGTTCAGAACCATTCGTTATTCAAGATAAGTTACTTTATATAAGTTTCAGTATTGGAATCAGCCTTTTTCCGCAAGACGCCGAACAAGAAGAAAATCTAATGAGATATGCGGATGCGGCAATGTATCGGGTAAAAGCGCTTGGCCGCAACCGGTATGGCTTTTATAGTCCGGAAATCGAAAAATGGACGGCCGAGAGATTGGCTCTTGAAGCGGATCTTCATCAAGCTATAGCAAAGCAAGAATTTGAGGTGTTTTATCAGCCGCAATGGGATCTTTGGGGAAAGCGTTTAGTAGGGTTGGAAGCTTTATTGCGCTGGCGCCATGAAGAAAAAGGATTTATTTCCCCCGACCAATTTATCGGGTTGGCGGAGGAAACCGGTTTAATCATCCCGATTGGCGAATGGGTTATTGCTGACGTGTGCCGGCAAGTGAGGGCTTGGTTGGATAACGGTTTCACCGGATTTACCGTTTCGGTTAATCTTTCGCCAAGGCAGTTTCTACAGACGAATATTGCCGAAAGCATCACGCAATTGTTGATCGAGCATAAAATCCCCGAAGGCGTCATTAAGCTGGAAATTACCGAGAGTGTGTTAACCGACGATATCGACACGGTTATCGATCTATTAACTAGAATCAGATCTCAAGGCGTTTCCATTGCCATCGATGATTTCGGAACCGGTTATTCGTCTCTCAACTTATTGAGGAACTTACCTATCGATCAACTCAAAGTAGACAAGTGTTTCGTAAAAAACGTCGCAACCGATTCGGGCGATGCGGCGATTGCCAAAGCAATAATTACACTGGCGAACAACTTGGAATTGAGCGTTGTCATCGAAGGTGTAGAAACGGCAACGCAATTGGCATTTTTTCAAAATTTTGCATGCGACGGAATTCAAGGATATTACTTCAATAAACCGTTAACGGTCGATGAAGTTAACTCATTGTTGGCCGATCGCGAAAATGGCGAACAAAAATAATATACCCATATATGGACTCCTCGTTTATTGCAAACTCCGTTTCTGTTCAACTCCACTCAAGAGGCGACCGCCAAAAATACCGCATTGGCTTTAAAGGCCGCAATGACGTCTTTTCCTTCGACAAGCCCCAGCTCCTCGACGCTGTCGTTGGTCACCGTCGCATAAACCGAATTGCCGCCGGGCAATCCTACTACCACTTCAGTATTCACCGAGCCTTTTTGCAGGCGCGACACCGTTCCCGACAACTGATTGCGCGCGCTCAGCCGGTACGGCCCTAGATCGCTCACGATCAGCACTTGCGGCGCCTTGATCAACGCCACGACCTCGACGCCTACCGCGACACCCAGTTTCTTCATCGACTCTTGGGTTATCGCTGCAACCAAGGTATCCCCGCCTTTCAATGCAATGACGATTTCGACATTGATACCGCCTTCATGTATTTCACTGACGGTACCGAAAAATTGATTACGTGCACTGGCTTTCATAAACGTTCTCCTGATTAAGTAATTGAACTCGTTATCGGCTGCCAATTCGCGGTTGATGCGATCCAAAAACTGATCGTGCTCTTTACGCAGTTTGGCCAACAGTTTCAGGAGGCTTTTTCCGGCATCGGTCAAAATACTGCCGCCGCCGTGTTTTCCGCCGATTGCGGTCGTCACCAGCAGCCGCGGCGAAAGATTGTTGGCGCGTTCCAAAATTTCCCATGCGCCCTTGTAACTCAGACCGACCTGTTTCGCGGCACGATTGAGCGAACCGGTCGATTCGATCGCGCTCAGTAAATTACACAACTTCCAAGTAAATGCGCCGGCAATGCGTAGCTCGCCTTCGACAAGCCGTTCGAACGGCCTTTCATTAGCGATAGCGGTGGAAGGTTTTTCGGTTTCTGTCATGGTCGACATCTCTTAATTTTGAAGTAGACGATTCTAATTTTAATTGGAAACGTCATACCGATTCCAAAAATCGAACGACATGCCAACGCTCGTCCGATGACAAGCGTTCGAAATGCTGCCTGGCAAGCCGTGCCTCGCCGCCATGCCAAAGCACGGCTTCCATTAGATTTCGGGCGCGGCCGTCATGTAGAAAGAAACTGTGCCCGTTGATGCGCTCGACCAAACCGATACCCCACAAAGGCGGCGTGCGCCAATCGCGGCCCCCGGCCTCGAAATCGGGATGGCACAGGCAACGCGATATGGCCGCCATAACGCGCATCGGCCAGATCCTGCCAGGCTCTCGGTTGCGGTAGAGCGTGTTTTTGCAAATAATCGGGATTCAGCACGAAACCGTAGCCGGCCATTTCGCTTGCCCAGTAAAAGCCGTCCGGATCGGCCAGCGGCATTGCACCCAAATTGTCTGGTAGGCCGCTATGATCTATCTTGAGCTTTTACCAAATGCCTTCCTGTTTCAACTGTAAATAATTGTGCAGGGAAGCCGACCAGTAAACATCGACTCCGCCTTGCTCGGGTTGACGTAGATAAGGCAGCGCATCGTGCGGCATGCGCCAAATGATCTTGACGTCGATGTCGGGATGCACGCGCTCGAACGCGGTTTCAAATTGGGCGACGACTTCTTCATGATAGGCCATCAGCACCGTCAACGTTTGTTTGGCCGTCACATCGTAAGCGGTCAAGCACGCCATCATTAAAACTACGAATCGAAATCTCATCATTTATTCCCTTAACTTCAATAGCGCAAATTCAGGTTCGCGAAATAGTTACGCCCTTGCTCGGGAAAACCTTCCTGATAGGCATAGTTTTCGTCGGTGACGTTGTTGACGCCGAATTCGGCGCTGAAATTTTCATGCACCGGAAACGACGCTTTCAAATTCGCGATCACGAATTCGTCGGCAATTCTCACGCCCAGCGTATCGCTAAACCGGTCGGAATTGTATTCGGCGCTCGCCAAAAGACGCAGATACTGGAAGGGTTGATATTCCAATGAGGCGAACATTTTGTGTTTGATCGTGTCGAGCGGCTTGATAGCCGGGTTAGTGATATTGTTGCGGTCGAGCCAGGTGTAATTGGCATGCAAGCGCCACGCGTCGTTGATATTAACAGTGGTATACAGTTCGATGCCAAGATTTTCCTGTTCGCCGATGTTTTGCTGTTGAAAGCAGCGCGGATTGAGTCCTTGCGAGGTACAAAAATTTCTGTCGAGCGTGACCTCCTCGATCGCGCTGTCGATTTGATTGAAAAATATCGCCGCACCGTAATCGAACATGCCGAATGCCTTACCGTCAACGCCGAACTCGTAATTCAACGCTTTTTCGGCTTTCAAGTCGGGACTCGGCAAGGCATTGCCGAGCCGAAACGAATAGCGGTCCTTGATCGTCGGAAACCGGGTTTTGTGCGCCAGGCTAGCATGCAGCACGAAATCCTCGAACAGCTCATAATAAGCCGCACCTTGAGCGTTATAAGCATCTTGGTTGCTCAACGGAAACAACTGCATCCCGGTGCCGGTCCAGTTCTGCGCCTGCAAACGGTGTTGCCGGTCGTAACTCGCGCCGAACACGAATCGCCAGGCGTCGGCCGGCGTATAAACGTCTTCTATCGCATACGAAAAATATTCGTCGGCCGAGCGTTCTTTCGGCGTTTTGGGCCGGGTGTTGACATGGGTTTGGGTATCGAGGTTGTCGACTTCGCGGTGTACGTCCTGTTTGTAGTTGAAACCCAACTTGATCTCGTGATGATCGAACCAGGTATTGATATATTCGATGCCGCCGCCGAAGGTATAGTCGTTGTACTGGCTGTCGAAGGCATAGGGCCGGCTGATTCGGCTGTAAGTCTCATCGTCGAACGACATCAGACTGTTTTTGAAGGTATCGTGGTAAGCGCGCAGCTTAACCGTATGAACATCGGCGAATTGCGTACGCGATACAAAAAAGATACTTTCCTTGTCCCAATAAGGCCAGCGCCAAAATCGCGTTCGCACGTCAGAATCGGTACCGGCGTAAGGCGGTGTATCCTTTCGGCCTTTTTGCGTGTTGAAGCCGACCGCGTATTCGTCAGTTTCATTCGGCGTCAACGCGACTTTGATGCTGCCCTTGTAGTCGGTGTTGCCGGAGTTTTCGCGGATACCGCCGTCCTCGAAAGCCGCCGGATTGAAATCGTCGGACAAGCGCCAAGATTGTCGATCCAGAAACGAAAATCCCCCTTGGATATAGCCCCAACCGAGATTCGAGCCGACGTTCAACGCCGTTTGATAATAATTATCGTCAAATTGCGAATCCATGCCCATGCCGAGCGTTAAATTAGCTTCCAGCTCTTTGGACGGTCGTCGGCTGATCAGATTGATACTGCCGCCCAAGGTATTTGGTCCATACATCACAGACGCATTGCCCTTGCTGACATCGATCTGGCCGATATCGAAGGTCGTGAAGCGGTTCAAATCGACGTTGCCGTCGTAAGGGACGTACACCGGAATACCGTCCATGAACAAAGGCACTTGGCGCGAATTGAAGCCCCGGATAAATATCAAACGCTCGTTGCGTTGCCCCAAATTCTGTATCGACACGCCGGGCAACAAGTTCAACGCCGAAGCCACGTCGTTGCGGTTGTACCGGGCGATGTCTTCGGCAGTGATGGTTTCCTTGCCGCTGAATTTTTCCTGCCCGGCCTCGGCCGTAATTTCCACCACACCCAAATTGAATACATCGGGATTTGCTGTCGTCGCTAGAGGCCAAGCCACAATAGACATCCCTAAGATTAACTTTCGCATAAGCCCACCCATCAAAATAATTATGTTTAACTATTGCCAACCACCGATCCGGCAAATGTCTTATTCATGACAACCGCCAAAGTTTTGTAGCAATCATTACAAACCCAAGGAATCGACTTTCCATATTCTTTATGTATAAGACTACATAACGTAAATTGGCATAATCCGTGCCGATTGAAGATACACATCGCTCGTATCAACGCACATCCAGCACCCGATTATTGTCGACCTTTACCCACACCGAAGGCCAATCGATTATTCGGATCGATCAATCGAAACGGCTTATCAAGTCATCGAATTGTTTTTGTAATTCAAGCGTTTTAGCGATTTTCCATACCGCTGTTTGCACTTGTGAAGGTTGTTTTTGATGCGGCGCGATCAAGCCGATTTGACGATAAGAAGGCGGATACAGCGGCATCGCAACCAGCTCTTGCCCTGTTCCGATCGTACTTAACAGGCTATGCGGCAGGATCGTAAACAATCCTGCACCGACCACATGGGCGTACAAGGTCAGCACCGAGTCGGTCTCGACGACTACGTTCGGCGATGCTCCGGCGTCTCGGAATACGGCATCGAGTAATTGCCGGTTGTGCATGTTAGGCGTGAGCAGGCACAACGGAAGTTTAGCAACATCGAGCCAGGTCATCGATGACAGCCTAGCGCCCTCCCAGGACCGGCGCGCCAGCAAGACATAATTTTCCCGATACAACGGCAAAATATGCAAACCTTGCAGGCGCGGGTCTCCAAGGTAGGTGAAACCCAAATCGAGCTCGAAAGCATCGAGTTTACGAAAGATGATCTCTGCGGACAGCGAGAACAACTTAAAATGCATGCGGGGATATTCTTTTCGATAAGCTTGGGTGAAAAATGTAGAAGCCGTCAAGGCCGTCGGAATGACGCCGATCCGCAATGTCCCGGCCAACTGCCCTGCGGAAGCGGCCGCTTCTTGCTTTAAACTTTCCCAATCGGCCGCCAAGCGTTGCGCGCGAAGCAAGACTCTCTCACCCGCCGGCGTCAATCCCATGAAGCGCTGGCCGCGCCGAACCAGCGTCACGCCCAATTCCTCTTCCAAATGCTGAATCGCCGAGCTGAATGCCGGCTGGGAAATATGACAAGCTTCCGCCGCGCGACCGAAATGCCCGATCCTGGCAAGCGCAATCAAGTAGTTGAGTTTTTTCATGCCGACATTTCCCGGTGTGGTTTTAAATGGCTCAATTCATGCTTTCCATTATATAGACAACAACATAACGATAGGATCAAAAACATGCTTGTCAACTACGCATTCCACCATACTAGTTTGGATCAAATAGAAAATTTGATGATCGCAAAAATCATCGCTCACGATGTTCCGAACGGCTGCACTATGGCGGAGAGCTTCGGTACCGAACTGATATTGCCGTTAAACAGGGCATTGGCACCTGGCGCTTCGACTACTATCGCCATCTCGTCTAGCGGAATTGCCCTTTCGCTAGGTGTCGTGCAGAGCATTTCAATATAAAATTAGATCAAGGGCCGGATTTGCACACTCATAGCCGTTGCAACGCCCGGATAGTGAGTTCCTACGCGTGACTGTATCGATCGTTTTTGCTAGGCTTGCGCGCATGACATCCGACGAATCCAATCCTCATCATTTAGTCCGCCCGCGTATCCATATCGGAACAGGCAAGGGAATTGCCATCGGCCCCGGAAAAATCGATTTGCTCAGGGCGATCGCTCAAACCGGTTCGATAGCCGCGGCGGCTCGCACTCTCAAAATGCCCTATAAACGCGCCTGGCTGTTGATCGACAGTCTCAATCAAGGATTTGGGCGCCCAGTCGTCAGCACCGCGAGCGGAGGTAAAGAAGGCGGCGGAACCTTTTTGACGCCGTTGGGAGAAAATCTTTTGGAGCGCTATACCTCGCTTGAACAACGGATCAACGACGCATCGAGCGAAGAAATCAAAGCATTATGCGATTTAGCGGATCGCCTTCCTAAATAAGAAGACACGGCCCCATTTTTTCATTGATTGGCATGGAATTCGCTTAACAATTTAGCGTTATATCATTTTTGACCATACGATTCATTAAATGCGACAATTTCAACCCGACGGTAAAAATTAGCGCGATGTTCAAAAAGCCACTTCCCCAATTAGCAACGGAATTTTCGACAGATACAGCCATACCCGGCATTACGTTGGCGGTCGCCGGCTTGATTTCGAGTCCGATTGCGCTAGCCGATTCCACCGCCAAGAGACCGGCCGCACCGCCGTTTGCTTGCTTTTCGAGTCAAATGAACGACCGTTTGGCGGATCGGCCGCGTTATGAAAAACCGCTCTGGAACTTACATGACGCATTAACATTGCCCGACTGGCTTTCGATCTCGCTCGAACAACGCACTCGATATGAAATCCTCGATGGGCAATTTAGAGCTCATGCGCAAGGAGGCGATCAGCAGATGCCGCTGGAAACATGCCTGAGCCTGGAAGCGAGCTTCGACGTATTTCGTTTCGGCGTCGAATTTCTCGATTCTCGGCAATTCGGCAGCGATTCGGGATCGCCGATCAACAACACCCATGCCAACGAAGCCGATTTTCTGCAGGCCTATCTGGCCTTCGCGCAACGGAATTTTCTCGACAGCGGCATCGGCACCGAAGTGATTCTCGGCCGGCAGACGTTCAATTTCGGCAGCCGCCGTCTGGTCGCGCGCAATGTCTTCCGCAACACGATCAATGCCTTCACCGGCGCGCGGCTGCGTTTCCAGGACAACGGCAAATGGCAATTCAACGGTTTCGTGACGATACCGGTCGGCCGCTATCCGAACGACCGTCAGGAACTGCTGGACGGCAACCACGAGTGGGATAAGGAATTGTACAAGACCTGGTTCTCCGGCGGCATTCTGGAGATTTACGACATAGGCTGGAAAACCAATGTCGAACTCTATCTGTATCATCTGAGCGAAGGCGATCAAAACGATCATGCGACACGCAACCGGCGCTTGTTCACGCCGGGCATGCGCTGGTACCGCAAGGCGGCCAGAGGTGAGTTCGATTTTCAACTCGAAACCGCCGGACAATTCGGCACGGTCCGCGCGACGAACGAGTCCGGCGACGGACGCGATTTGGATCATACCGCCTGGTTTCAGCACGTTTCGGTCGGCTATACCGTTGACATGCCGTGGTCGCCGCGTCTCGCCCTGCACTACGATTACGCGAGCGGCGACAGCGATCCGAACGACGACAAAAGCGAGCGCTTCGATACCTTATTCGGCGCGCGGCGCTTCGAATACAGTCCGACCGGCATCTACGGCGTCGTCGCGCGCGGCAATCTGAATTCGCCCGGCTACCGGCTCAATATTTCGCCGCGCGACGACCTTCAAGCTTTTTTCAGCCATCGTTTTTTCTGGCTCGCCGAAAGCCGCGACTCCTGGACGGCAGCGGGCTTGCGCGATGCGAGCGGCGCATCGGGCGACTATCTAGGCCACCAGATCGAGCTGTCGACACGCTGGAACGTCAATAGCAGTCTGAACTTCGAGACCGGCTGGACGCATCTGTTCAAAGGCGGTTTCGCGCGCGACGCGCCGAATGCGCCCGACGGCCAGGACGTCGATTATTTTTATGTACAAAGCCTGTTTCGCTTCTGATTACCGATCCATCACCGCCGGAGAAAAACTGATGAAAACGATTCAAATTTTACTACTGACCGTCTGTTGTTTGGCGGCTTCGCTCGCTCATGCCGAAAAAATCGTGATTGCGGCCGCGTCCGACCTGAAGTTCGCGCTGGATGAAATCGCCGCCGAATTCCGGAAAGCGCATCCCGACGACACGATCGAAATCGTTTACGGCTCGTCGGGCAAGTTTTTTACCCAGATTCAGCAGGACGCGCCCTACGATTTGTATTTTTCGGCTGACATCGGATTTCCGAAACAATTAGCGCAAAACGGTTTCGCGGCATCCGAAATCAAGCCTTATGCCGTGGGCCGCATCGTCTTATGGAGCGCGCAGATGGATGCCTCCAAACTGACACTGAAAAACCTGACCGACTCATCGATTACCCGCATTGCCATCGCCAACCCTAAACACGCTCCTTACGGAAAACGAGCCGAAGAAGCGCTGCGCTCGACCGGAATGTGGGCATCCGTGGAACCGAAATTGGTGTACGGAGAAAATATCGCGCATACCGCGCAATTCGTGCAAACCGGCAACGCCCGAATCGGCATCATCGCATTATCTCTGGCGTTGAATCCCGAACTGGCGGGGCAAGGCGGCCATTATTTGATCCCCGACACGCTGCACGAACCGCTCGCACAAGGCTATATCATCACCAAACGGGCAGCGGACAATATCCTGGCCGAACGCTTCGCCGCCTATGTCGACTCCAAGCCGGCGCGCGAGGTGATGACCCGCTACGGATTCACGTTACCGACGAAAGACAAATGATATTGAGCACCGGCGACCTCCAAGCAGTCATCCTGACTCTCGAACTGGCGCTGGTCGTGACCGCGGTTCTGTTCGTCGCCGGTACGCCTATCGCCTGGTGGCTCGCAAGAACGAAATCGCGCTGGAAAGGCCCGATCGGCGCCGTCGTTGCTCTGCCGTTGGTTTTGCCGCCTTCGGTGTTAGGTTTTTATTTGTTGCTGGCGATGGGACCGAACGGCCCGGTCGGCCGATTGACAAACGCACTGGGCATCGATCCGTTGCCTTTCACGTTCGAAGGCTTGGTATTGGCCTCGGTGTTCTATTCGCTGCCGTTCATGGTGCAACCGCTGCAAAATGCCTTCGAAGCCATCGGCGACCGACCGCTAGAGGCAGCCGCGACATTGCGCGCCTCGCCGTTGAACGCGTTTTTTACCGTCGCGCTGCCGCTAGCCTTGCCCGGTTTCCTGACCGCCGGCGTGCTGACGTTCGCGCACACGGTCGGAGAATTCGGCGTCGTGCTGATGATAGGCGGCAACATTCCAGGCATCACCCGCGTCGCGTCGGTGCAGATTTACGATCACGTCGAAGCGTTGGAATACGGCGAAGCGCACAGTTTGGCCGCAGTCATGCTGATTTTCTCTTTCTTGGTCCTGCTGACTGTCTACGCCTGGCGGCCCGGCGCGAAAAAGGCTTGAACGATGACGAAAGACCAAATCCAAGCCCGATTTTTATTGAATTGGCCCGGCTTTTCGCTCGATATCGACCTGACATTGCCGGGACGCGGCGTCAGCGCGTTGTTCGGACAATCCGGTTCCGGCAAGACCACGCTACTGCGCTGCATGGCAGGACTGGAACGCGCCGGCCAGGGATTCTTGTCGTTCAAAGACGAAATTTGGCAGAACGGCAAGACCTGGCTGCCGCCACATCGACGGCCGATCGGTTATGTTTTCCAAGAAGCGAGTTTATTTCCGCACCTGAGTGTGCTGAATAATCTGCAATACGGCCGAAAAAGAATTCCAGAAGCCCGGCAAACCGATCTCGATCCGATCATCGACCTCTTCGGCATTGGTCATTTATTGGACCGGAAACCGGACCGTCTGTCCGGCGGCGAAAGACAGCGCGTCGGCATTGCCCGCGCGCTCGCGGTCAATCCGCGACTACTGTTGATGGACGAACCGCTCAGCGCCCTGGATTCGGCCCGTAAGCAAGAGATTTTGCCTTATTTGGAAAAGCTTCGCGATCGACTCGATATCCCTATCGTTTATGTCAGCCATTCGCCGGACGAAGTCGCCCGGCTAGCCGATTATCTGGTTGCGATGAATAACGGCAAGGTCGTAACTCACGGACCGCTCAAGGAAACACTGGCGCGAATCGATTTACCGATACGTCTCGGCGAAGAGGCCGGCGTCGTGCTCGACGCGGTCGTCGCGGAACGCGACCCACAGTGGCATTTGGCAAAATTGGATTTTCCGGGCGGTAGTCTGTGGACGCGGGACAAAGGCATTGCGCTCGGCCGCCGCGTCCGCGTCAGAGTGCTGGCGAGGGATATTAGTCTGGCCTGTGACAATCGGGAACATTCCAGTATTCAGAATGTACTGCCCGGCGAGGTGGAAGCTATCGCGGACGACGAACATCCGGGATTGGCCTTGGTCAGCGTCAAAGTCGGGCCAAGCGTTTTGGTTGCGCGACTGACCAAGCGCGCGGCGCATAGACTTGAAATCACTCCTGGGCAAGCAGTCTGGCTACAAATTAAATCAGTGGCATTAATGGAATAACATTTTGTCCACGAAACACGCGAGAATATTCAATTAGTTATACCTTCCAAGTTGATCACTCAATGAGTAATTCAAGTGATTCTGCTATTTCCCAAGCTCCAAGCTTGGGAAATAGATACGTGAAGCTCTAGCTTCGCGATACAAGTGAAAAAGAAGCTAATGTTCTTTCGCTTGCAGCAATTACAGCGGAGAAAAGCCCAATCGGTCCAGTAGGTTTCGGGAAGCCAGAGCTTCCGGCTTTTACTTCCCAAGCTAGAGCTTGGGAAGTAGCGAATTTGATATGGTTCAAAGCACCCTCCCCTGGGTCCCGTTAGGCCGCGCCGAGCACTGGCGATTTTGCCGAGAACAGCCCGCTAGGGGAGCGGCAGGGATGCCGCTCGTTTTCGGAGGGCTAGGGATAGCCCTTCCGAAAACCCTCGGCAAAATCGTCAGCGCGCAGGATGCAGCGGCCTCCGGGTGTCTTTTCTTTTGGTTACTTTTCTTTGGACAAGCAAAGAAAAGTATCGCGGCTGTCGGTCCGCGAACCGACGTCAAACTGGCGTCGCGATAGCGACACAATGCCTATTTCACTCAACCCCAAGCTCTTTGCCTGGAAATCAGAGAATAGAGAATCAATCAACCCGCATGTCGGGTTACGGCTTACGCCTAACCCGACCTACTTCTTTTTCAACGCCTGTTTCGCTTGATCCCACAACGCATCGAGTTCGGCCAATTTACAGTCTTTCAAATCGCGCCCGGACTCTTGAACGTGTTTTTCGATATATTGAAATCGCGACGAAAACTTTTTCGTGCTTTCGCGGAGGGCGATCTCGGGATTGACTTTCAGATGCCGGGCAAGATTGACCGCGACCAGTAATAGATCACCGACCTCTTCCTGTATGTGCGCTTGATCGCCCGACTCCCACGCCTCTCTGACTTCCTCTAATTCTTCGGTAACTTTATCGAACACCGGCAAAACTTCCGGCCAATCGAAACCATGACTTGCGGCGCGGTTCTGGATTTTTTCGCATTGCACCAATGCCGGCAGATTCCCCGGAACGCCATCGAGCACGCTGTCCGGCAATTCGCCGGAGCGTTTCGACTGGCGTTCTTCGAGCTTGGCTTGCTCCCAGGCCTGTTTGCGCTCCTCGTCACTGTGATAAACCGCATCGCCGAAGACATGCGGATGACGCCGAACCAGCTTTTCGGCGATTTCTCCGGCGACTTGTTCGAAGTCGAACAAACCGCGCTCTTCGGCGATACGCGAGTGAAAAACGACTTGCAACAACAAGTCGCCGAGTTCGAGCCTAAGATCATCGAGGTCGCCGCGCTCAATCGCATCGGCGACCTCGTAAGCCTCCTCGATCGTGTACGGGATCAAGCTATAGAAGTCCTGCTCGATATCCCAGGCGCAACCGCCGTCGGGCGAGCGTAAGCGGGCCATGATACCGAGCAGTTTTTCGGTATTGCTTAAACTCAAAACGCCGCCCCGAAGGTCTCGCGGTAACGGTCTTTAAAAGTGTCGATGTCGAAGCTGTGATTTTGCGTGCCGTGATGCTCAATTTTAATGGAGCCCATCAACGAAGCGATCCTGCCGGTCGTCGGCCAACCCAAATCGTTCATTAAACCGTATAAGAGTCCGGCTCGGTAAGCATCGCCGCAACCGGTCGGATCGACAACCGCGGCAGGCTTAACGGGCGGAATCTCGATACACTCGCCGCCGACGTATATTTTCGAGCCGTTGCCGCCCAAGGTAACAATTAATGCCTCGACTTTATCGGCGATTTCATCCAATGACAATCCGGTGCGCTGCTGCATCATTTCGGATTCGTAATCGTTTAGCGTGACCCAATTCGCCTGTTCCAAAAACTTCAGTAGTTCATCGGCGTCGAACATCGGCATGCCTTGGCCCGGGTCGAATATGAACGGAATGCCCTGTTCGGCGAATTGCTCGGCATGCTGCTGCATGCCTTCCTTACCGTCCGGTGAGACGATGCCGATGCTGATCGAACCGTCGGTCGGCACCGAATTCAAATGCGAGAAAGTCATCGCACCGGGATGGAACGCCGTGATTTGATTGTCTTCCTGGTCGGTCGTGATATAAGCCTGACCGGTGTAATTGTCGTCGAGAATACGAATAAAATCGCTGGACAAGCCGCATTGAGACAACCACTGCGAATACGGTTCGAAATCGTGCCCTACCGTCGCCATGATCAATGAATCTTCGCCAAGCAAGTTGAGGTTATAGGCGATATTACCGGCACAACCGCCGTATTCGCGGCGCATGACCGGCACCAAAAACGAAACATTAAGAATGTGGACTTTTTCCGGCAAGATATGATTCCTGAAATTATCATGAAAGACCATGATGGTATCGTAAGCCATCGAACCACAGATTAATGCACTCATTGTTTCTCCTAAAAAAATAAGTAATTATTCAGCGCATGCGGTAGGTTGGTGTCAGGCATTGATTTCTAAGGACGCGTGAATACATCCCTGTAAGCTCTGACTGCAACGTCCTGTTGCAGACAGCCTTATAAATCAATGCCTGACACCTTCTCATACATGACTTACG
>JAHJSQ010000106.1 GCA_018830325.1 Gammaproteobacteria bacterium | reverse complement strand
TTACTTAGGTGCGTTCGCGTACCGCTTTAACCGACGCTTCCAACTCGATACCATCACTACGCGCCTTATCGTGGCTGCGGCCACTACTGGACACCGCTCGGACACTTGGCTTCGGCAAGCTGAAGCATCTTTCTAATCAGGTACCTATTTGGCCTGTGCCGAAGTTGAACGCCAACTCAACGACAACCAAGACCCCATTGGCCTGGCCAGCAAGGTGTTTAACAACGCCGACTTGGGTTATTACAAAGTCAGCATTGAACGCCCCGACCGCCGCAAAGCGAAATTCACGCCCGAGGCCATTGCTCCTTTGCGCTTTGATAAAGCCCTTAGCGAAGTGATGGAGTACCTTTACCAAGAACACGGCGAGCGCGTCTACGAAGCCGGCTTTTTAAAATCCATCGACAAAGCTATTCTCAGTTGGTGCGAAGACAACGACATCAGCCTGAACACCAAAGCCAAAAGCAAATTACTCGATGTGAAACACTGGCTATCACTGCAAGCCCTTCACCGCGTCGCCACCGAGCTGATGGCCGCCATCGGCCAGGAGGAATACAACGACTACAACCCGTTTAAAGAATTAGTCGAAGCCCAACTGAAAGCGCAAAAAACCAAACTGAGCGCCTCAGAAAAAAACGCCATTTTAAACGCCGTGAGTTGGTATGACGACAGCGCCGCCAAGGTGGTGAAAAAAGTGGTTAAACTCAGTAACGACAAAATGACTGAATTGCTCGAACGCTACCAATGCACCGAAGCCGATTTACCCGATTTTGGTTATTATCCGCTCAAGGGCAATGAATTCATCACCTATGAAAGCAGCGCCGACCTGCGCGACAGCGAATCCATCCCGCTGACTTACCCAGCCAAGGGTGAGCATTCCGCTATTCATCAATACTTTGTGAATGAAGTACAGCCCCATGTCGACGAAGCCTGGCTTAACCTCGATTCGGTGAAAATCGGTTATGAAATCAGCTTTAACAAATATTTCTATCGCCATAAACCGCTGCGCTCGCTGGAAGACGTTGCCGCTGATATTATCCAATTGGAGCAAAAAGCCGAAGGCTTGATTGCGCAGATTTTAGGAGTTTCTGGCTTCGACTCCGCTCAGCCAACGGGGCATGACACTCCCTGACCCTAGCCAGCGGGACACAACGTTCCCTGAGCGCAGTCGAAGGAAAATAACGCTCCCTAAACCCAGTCAGCGGGACATACCGATCCCTGAGCGGAGTCGAAGGGAGCGGAGTCGAAGGGAGCGGAGTCGAAGGGGAAATCAAAGGAATCTAAAATATGACAGGTTACGTATACATACTCCGTTGCGCGGATCATAGTTATTACACGGGCAGTACAAACAACATCGAAGCCAGACTTTGGCAACATCAGAATGAACAAGGTGCTAATCACACGCGTAAACATTTGCCAGTGGAATTGGTATTTGTCGAACAATTTGATCGAATTGATGATGCTTTTGCTCGTGAAAAACAAATACAGGGCTGGAGTAGAAAAAAGAAAGAAGCGTTAATGCAAGGTGATTTTAATCAGCTGCATTTGCTAGCTGTTTGTAAAAACAATACTCATTATGCCGGGGGCTTCGACTCCGCTCAGCCACCGGGGAATAAACGCTCCCTGACCGAAGCGGGGCATAAACACTCCCAGAGCTCAGCCAACGGAACACAACGCTCCCTGAGCGGAGTCGAAGGGAGCAAAATCGAAGGAAACAATGAGAGCGGAACAGATGATGATTAGCGTTGTAGAAATACCGAAATACGAGTCTTATAAGGATTCTGAAAACGAATGGTTTAGCGTTATTCCGGAACACTGGAAATGTATTCGCTTAAAGTACTCTCTTAAGCTCGTATCTGAAAAAATTGTCAGTGCTAAATCCGGTCTCCCCTATATTGGCATGGAAAATATAGAATCTTGGAGCGGAAAAATCTTAGGGGACAACTCAGATGTAGAGGGTTTGGCAAGTGGATTTGAACCTTCTGATATCCTTTTTGGAAAACTTCGACCTTATTTGGCAAAGGTAGCAATTCCTGATTTTAGAGGTATTTGTTCAACCGAGTTTTTAGTCTACCGAGCGACCAATGGGCAACCTCAATACTTTAGGTATTTGTTAGGTTCAAAATCATTTATTAACGTGATTGATTCGAGCACTTATGGCTCAAAAATGCCAAGGGCAAGCTCTGATTTTATCGGAAATCAATACATACCGGTTCCTAGTTCACAAGAACAAATATTCATCGCCAACTTCCTCGACCAAAAAACCGCCCAAATCGACGAAGCCATTGCCATCAAACAGCAACAAATCAGCCTGCTCAAAGAGCGCAAACAAATCACCATTCAACAAGCAGTCACGCAAGGCCTCGACCCCAACGTACCCATGAAAGATTCGGGCGTGGATTGGATTGGGCAGATTCCAGAGCATTGGGAAATGAAGAGGGTGAAAAATATCTTCAGAATGGTAATGGAGCCTTCTGAAAAAAATAATGAACATGAACTACTTTCAGTTTACACAGATATTGGTGTAAAGCCGCGTAGGGAGCTTGAGGAAAGGGGCAACAAAGCTTCAACTACAGATGGCTACTGGTTCGTAAAAAAGGGTGATATTGTTGTTAACAAGCTTCTCGCCTGGATGGGTGCCATTGGCCTTTCGGAATATAAAGGCGTAACGAGCCCAGCATATGATATTTTACGGCCACAATTACCAATAAATGGTTACTTTTATCACTACCTGTTCAGATCAGACTTTTGCTCTGCGGAACTAAAACGCCACTCGCGCGGAATTATGGATATGCGGCTGCGCTTGTATTTCGACAAGTTTGGAGTGGTTGAAGTGCCGTATCCACCTTCGAATGAGCAAGATGAGATTATTCGGACGCTGGAGCATCAAATGAAGGAGATCGATACAGGAATTGATCTGCTATTAGCCCAAATCGAAAAACTCAAAGAATACAAAACTACCCTGATCAACAGCGCCGTCACCGGGAAGATCAAAATCACACCAGAAATGATAGGGTACGTGTGATGACGAAAATTATCAAAGACACCCAATACGCTAACTGGATTCAGGCATTAAAACAGCAGTTTCGCCAATCACAACTCAAAGCCGTTATCAAGGTGAATCAGGCCTTGCTGCAATTTTACTGGCAGCTTGGTGGCGAAATTTTAGAAAAACAGAAAAAGACGCAATGGGGCGAGGGTTTTATTCCCCAACTGAGCAAAGATTTAATGGCGGAATTTCCTGCTGTCAAAGGATTTTCGGTTCGTAATCTTAAATATATCCGCCAATGGCGCAGTTTTTACGCTGCAATTGGGCAACAGGCTGTTGCCCAATTATGCCAACTGCCGTGGGGGCATAACCTAGCCATTATTAGCAAAACTCAAGATCACCAAGAGGCGCTGTATTATGTTCAGCAGTCATTAAACCACGGCTGGAGCCGAGCAGTACTGGTTCATCAAATGGAATCAGGCTTATGGCAGCGAGAAGGTATGGCGGTCACCAATTTTGAACAGACCCTGCCAGCCATCCAATCTGATTTAGCACAACAATCGCTAAAAGACCCTTATATTTTTGATTTTCTGACGCTAAGCGTCGATCACAGCGAGCGCGAGCTTGAACAAAGCTTGGTTAAACACATTACCCAATTTTTGCTTGAATTAGGCTCAGGCTTTGCCTACATGGGACAACAAGTGCCAATTGCTGTGGGTGAACGAGACTTCTATTTGGATCTGTTGTTTTATCATACGCAGCTCCATTGTTATGTAGTGATTGAGCTAAAAATCAACGACTTTGAACCCGAGTATGCGGGAAAACTGAACTTTTATATTAAAGCCGTCGATGAGCAATTACGTCGCGCTGGCGATCTGCCAACCATTGGCCTTTTACTTTGCAAAAATAAAGATCGCATGGTGGTGGAGTATGCGCTTAGTGATATCAATAAACCTATAGGCGTATCTGAATATCAATTAACTAAATCATTACCGAAAGATTTAAAGCCAAGCCTACCGAGCGTCGAAGATATTGAAGCAGAATTTGAAACTGAGCTGTTAGGTTCTCACGAGAAAAACCACAAAGAATCATAAAGAAAGCTATTTATACCCATCGGAGATCAAAATTCGGCACCGGGGTGCCCGTCAAAGGACGCCGTAAACCCAGCACCTAAATTATCCAAGACAATTATCCATGGCCAATGGGTTATAGAATTTAGGTGCTGGGTAAATACATCCATGTAGGCTCTATGCCAGCTACATGCTGGCAAAGCCTTTGCCGAACACCCCGGCGCCTCCTAAGGCACTGCCGAAATTTGAAGTGCGAAAGGTATATCATAGGCTTGGTGATAATAGTACATTTTTAGGCGGGGTATATGGTCAGTCAAACAAACGAACAAGCGCTTGAAGCGGCGATTGAAAAATGCCTAACCGGCACTTGCTTAGAGGAGCTAAAAGCGGGCGTTCAAGAAGTAACACCTGATTTTCATAATAAACTTTATAAAGTTGGTCAGGCATCAGATTTTAATAGCCAATACGCCATCGATGAACGTTTCTTCTGGCAGTTTCTGGAAAAAACTCAGGAACAAGAGCTGGCCAAGCTTCAGAAAAACAACCCGGGCGATTGGCAACGTAAGCTGCTTGAACGTTATGACCGACTGATCAAAAAGCACGGTATCTTACATCTATTGAAAAAAGGCTTAAGTGTCGATGATGCGCATTTTAACCTGCTGTATCCCGCACCACTCGCCAGTAGCAGTGAGAAAGTAACGCAGAATTTTGCAAATAACATTTTCAGCTGCACAAGACAGGTTCGGTACTCGCTTGCCAATCCGCTGCAAGAGATCGATATGGTGCTGTTCATCAATGGCATTCCTCTGGTCACGCTTGAGCTAAAGAATGCTTGGACGGGGCAGACTGCGCGTTATCACGGCCAGAAACAATACCGTGAAGACCGAGATACAACACAGCCATTACTGACGTTTGGACGTTGCTTGGTGCATATGGCGGTGGATACGGATGAGGTTTACATGACCACCAAATTGGCTGGGGAAAGTACCTTCTTCTTACCTTTTAACAAAGGGCATAATCTGGGCCAGGGTAATCCTCCAAATCCGCAGGGTCATAAAACAGCTTATCTTTGGGAAGAGATCTTCACCAAAGACAGTATTGTCAACATCATTCAGCACTTTGTTCGGCTAGATGGCGGCAGCAAAGATCCATTGCCAAAGCGAACGCTCTTCTTCCCGCGTTACCATCAGTTGGATGTTGTTCGAAAGTTGGTCGATCATGCGTCGAACAACGGCGTCGGTCAGACTTATTTGATTCAGCACTCTGCCGGTTCAGGTAAGTCAAACTCGATCACTTGGGCGGCTTATCAGTTGATTGAAACCTACCCTGCGTCGGAAGCGGTATCCGGTGGCAAAGGTCTGGAGCAACCTTTGTTTGACTCGGTGATTGTTGTCACGGATCGGCGTTTATTGGATAAGCAACTCAGAGACAACATTAAGGAATTCTCTGAGGTCAAAAATATCATCGCCCCGGCGCATAAGTCATCCGAGCTGAAACAGGCATTAGAGAATGGCAAGAAGATCATCATCACGACCATTCAAAAATTCCCCTTTATTATTGACGGCATTAGCGATCTGAGTGATAAACGCTTTGCCGTGATTATCGATGAAGCTCACAGCTCGCAGTCGGGTTCGGCGCACGATAGCATGAACCGAGCCATGGGGCGCACAGATGTCGAAGAAGCGGAAGACGCGCAAGACAAAATTCTGCAAGCCATGAATTCACGCAAAATGCGTGGCAATGCCTCTTATTTGGCGTTCACGGCAACCCCGAAAAACAGCACCTTAGAGAAGTTTGGCCAGAAGCAAGCAGACGGCACATTCAAACCATTTCATCTGTATTCGATGAAGCAAGCGATTGAAGAAGGCTTTATTTTGGATGTGCTGGCCAACTACACCACCTACAAAAGCTACTATGAGATTGAAAAATCCATTGCCGAGAATCCTGAGTTTGACACAAAGAAGGCACAGAAAAAGTTAAGGGCTTATGTTGAGCGAAGCCAGCACACCATCGATACCAAGGCCGAAATCATGCTTGAGCATTTCATTCCGCAGGTGGTGAATGCCAAAAAGCTTAAGGGCAAGGGCAAAGGGATGGTGGTGACTCAAAATATTGAGGCAGCGATCCGCTACTACAAAGCCATTCGTCGTATTTTGGAAGCGCAAGGCAATCCGTTTAAGGTTCTAATCGCCTTTTCCGGCACCAAGGAAGTGGACGGTATTGAGTACACCGAAGCGGATATCAACGGCTTTGCAGAAACCGACACCAAAGACAAATTTGATACCGATGAGTATCGCTTATTGGTGGTTGCCAATAAGTACCTGACCGGCTTTGACCAACCCAAGCTTTGCGCCATGTATGTCGATAAAAAACTCGCCAGCGTTTTGTGCGTGCAAGCACTATCCCGCCTTAATCGCAGCGCGCCGAAGTGGGGTAAAAAAACGGAAGACTTGTTTGTTTTGGATTTCTTTAACTCCGCTGAAGATATTCAGGCTGCATTTGATCCGTTCTATACGGCGACTTCGTTGTCTCAGGCAACCGATATCAATGTTCTGCATGAGTTGAAGGATGCTTTGGACGAGGTAGGGGTATATGAGTGGTACGAGGTAGAGAATTTTGTTGCGCGTTTTTTTAACAATGAAGACGCGCAAACGTTAAGTCCGATTATTGATACCGCAGCGGCCAGATTTGAGAGCGAATTGGAACTGGCGCCTGAAGCTAAAATAGACTTCAAAATCAAGGCCAAGCAGTTTGTTAAGATATACGGCCAAATGGCATCGATCATGCCTTATGAGATGGTGGCATGGGAAAAGCTATTCTGGTTCCTGAAGTTCTTGATCCCTAAACTAAAAGTGGCAGACCCTGATGCGGATGCCATCGATGAACTGCTGGAGTCAGTAGACTTGAGCTCATACGGTTTACAACGTGTGAAACTCAACTATGTAATCAAGCTGAACGATCAAGAAACAGAGCTCGACCCGCAAAACCCTAATCCTCGCGGTGCGCATGGCGGCGAGAAAGAGGCTGATCCGCTAGACGAAATCATCCGTACCTTTAATGAGCGCTGGTTCCAAGGGTGGAGTGTGACGCCTGAAGAGCAAAGAATTCGTTTATTGAGTATGCGAGATGCACTGACTAAGCATCCGGATTTTAAAAGTAAGTATCTGGAAAGCGCCGATCCCCACAACCAGCATTTGGCTTTTGAAAAAATGGTGAAGGAAATCATGTTACAAAAACGAAAGGATGATTTGGACTTCTATAAGCTTTGGGCAAATGATGCCGCTTTTAAAGCTTCGCTTATGAACAGTATACAGCGTATGGTTGACGGGTATATATAATGGTAAAAGCCGTATTGATCATGAAGAGCTAATTATTCACATCCCTCTATCGTTCCTACGCAGAGCGAAGGAACGATAATTGCTGTGGGACTGAATACTTACGCTATGCTTATACGCTTGTTTATTAATACTAAGAGGAGGTAAATGATGAAATTAACTTATTTGGTCTTATCGGTTTTTCTGTTGGGTTTGAGCGGTTGTGCTTCGCAAGGCTCGAAATCCGCCAGTCAGCCGATACAAACCAGCGGCACCGGCACCTTGATCATTAAACCAATCGCGTTTAAAGACGAATCTTATATTCGAGGCGCAGTCAAAGAAGAATGCAACCTAGACGGCAAGCTTTCTCAGTTCATCAAGGAAAATGCCGCGCGGCAATATGCCGATATCCTAACCGATTCCGAAACAGGACCTGCCGACGCGAAAGTTCTAACCGTCACGATCGATGAAGTCCAAGGCGCTGCCGGCGGAGCATGGTCAGGCCCTAAAATCGTCACGATTACCGGTTCGCTCACTGAAAACGGCAAAGAGTTGGGCGATTTCAAGGCCCGGCGTTATTCCGGAGGCGGCATGTTCGGCGCCTATAAAGGCACTTGCGCCATTCTGGGCCGCTGCGTTAAAACCTTAGGCCGCGATGTCGCCGAATGGATGACGCATCCGACGGCAAAGGCCGTTTTGGGCGATTTGTAAGGTCACTTTATGACTGCTATCCCCAGCTCTTGCGACGTTCTGGTGATCGGCGGCGGCCCGGCCGGTAGCAGCGCGGCCACGCATCTGGCGCAAGCCGGCATCGATGTCGTGTTGCTCGACCGGGCAACTTTCCCTCGCAATCAAGTCGGTGAAAGCCTAATTCCGCATATTTGGAAATTTACCGATATGACCGGCGTATCGGAAAAAATCGAACATGAAGGCTTTCTCGCTAAAGCCGGCAGCATCACGGTCTGGAACGGCAAGATCAAACAAATCCGCTTTTCGGACTTCGGTTATACCCGCCCCGGTCTGCATGTCGAACGCGATATTTTCGACGACATCCTGCTAAAGCATGCCCAAAGCTGCGACGCCCGGGTGTTTCACGAAGTCGCGGTCAAAAAAATCGACCTTTCCGACAGCCTTTGGCCGAAAGTACACTATACCGACAAGCGAGGCAGTAGCAACGATGAAGGCAGCATTCGTTGCCGCTTTGTCATCGACGCGAGTGGCCCGAGCTCCTTGTTGGCCAACCAGTTTAAAACCCGCCGGACCATCAGTACCGAGACGAATTTTTTATCGTTGTGGGGTTATTTTACAAACTCACGATTTGTCGGCGTCGATCGTCAAAGTCATAGCGAAGACGAGCTGGCAAAAGTCAAACCGGTCACCTTTGTCATGTCCTTTGAAGATGGCTGGATCTGGCATATCGTATTGCGCGGCAAAACCAGCGTCGGCCTCATCGCGCCGACCGAACGCACCAAAGGCATGGATCGGCAGCAACGGGAAGCTTTTTTTCTGAACGTCTGCACAAAATTGCCGCACTTGAGCCGCCTGTTGCAAACCGCACAATTCATTGAAGGCTCGCTGCAATTCAGGCCGAATTATTCTTATTATTCCGACAATATCTGCGGCGAAAACTATTACTGCATCGGCGATGCCGCGGCTTTTGTCGACCCGGTATTTTCGCACGGCGTGCAAAATGCCTTATACAATGCGGCGGCGGCAACGCTGGCGATCAAAGAATCGCTCAAGCACGAACGGCACCGCTTGCGTTACAGTCAATTATGCGAAAGCCGTATGCAACAGTTTTATGGATTCTCAAGAGCCTTGTCGCTCGGCGACTTCGGGGGTAACGGCGTCAATCCGCAACTTGTTAAGAATCTGATGAAGGCGATGCCGCCGCTGGAATTGGAACTTATCCTGTTCGCCTCGGAAACGACCAATCGCTCCGAAAATTTCCGCCGCCTAGCCCGAGAAGCCGGCGTGTTAGGGCGCTTAGAGGAAAGTTTTTCCGGTAAAGCCGATGAGCGAATCGAAGCTTTGGATTTCTAAATAGAGCGCCTCGGGTTTAGTAAAATGAAATCCGATAATCTCGAAGCTTGAACCTAAAAAAAGCATTTTGTCCGCGAAACACACGAAAATATTTAAATAGCCCGTATGCAGCGTAGCGGAATACGGGAATTGGGCCACGCTCCTTGGGTAAGCGGAAACGTCAGGGACAGGCAAGCAATGCCAACAGAAACAAAAATGTGATAATCGTCTCATTTTTCAATAATAAAAGGTGCATTGCCTTCATATTAGCAAGAGAATCGACGTTAGAAATCGTTTTCGCCGGAGCGCTATTTTGTCTATTTTTTTGTTAACTCAAATTTTGTCCGGTTCTCTCGGTGCTCCGCTCGCTGTTACACACAAGTACAAATATTCTATTGTACAAAAAGCAACGACCGAGCCCCGTAGGGTACGCTATGCGTACCACGGCAACCCCGCCAATGCCAAACAATCCCTTATGGTTTGATCCGAGTATGGATTCGATACTTAGGAACGAGCATGAAATAACTTAGACAACTGTTGGAGGGGGTTTGGTGGCTCGATTGACAGGTGTCGGCGGCAGGGCAGATTTTTGCTCCTGCAAAATCTGCATTCATGCCATCCATGGCAATCAGATTCCGCCGTCAAACCTACATGGACGTATTCACCCAGCACCTAAATTCCATAGTCCATTGGCTATGGTTAACTACCGTGGATAATTTAGGTGCTGGGTTCACGGCGTCCTGTCAAGCGAGTCACCAAACCGCCACAAAACCTACTACTTGTATAAGTTACTTTGTGCATATTCCTTAGCGACATGAAGGTACGCTCAGCGTATCCTACAATTTTTGTTTAACGACGAACGGAGGGCCTTGGAAACGAGGAAAAACCTTTATCCAAAAAGGAGCGGATGCACTGTGTTGTAGGTAGTTTTTTTACGCGGGAGCAAGCCTAACATTCATTTCAGCTTAATTAATCGATTAAGCAAGGCGGATTCATGAAAAAAACATTGCTGCAGATCTTCACTAGCGATTTACGCAAAAATGTATCGATGAGTCTTAGAGGTCGCTTGCTGTTGCTGGTTTTTTTCTCGTCGATTCCGGCTTTCGGTTTAATCATCTATTCGGCGATCGAGGATCAAAGGGCCGCCGAACGAGAAGCTCGAGAACAAACCCGAACTTTAGCCTTACGAATCGCAGACAAACAAAACCGGCTATTCGAAGAAACGCGCCAATTGCTGATGTTATTACCGAATATACCTTATGTCACCGTTCCCGAATTATTGCCTCTCTGTCAAGAATCCTTGCCGCGCATTCATCGCCAAAATCCTTTATTCGCCGACATTGGCATGGCGGACAGCGAAGGTAATTTATTATGCAACGCTCTGAATTTTCAAAACCCCGCCAATTTTACCGACCGGTTATGGTTTCGCCGCGCCGTCGCTGACCGTGAGTTCGCCATCGGCGATGTCATCTTCGGTCTACCTTTAAAATCGCCTGAATTGATCATGAGCTACCCGGTCTTCGCTGAAAACGGAGCATTATTGAAAGTACTCTATGCCTCGATCGACCTTGCTTGGCTTAGAGCGGCGCTGACACCGTTATTACAGTCCGACGAGACCGTGGTATCGCTCATCGATACCGACAATACCGTGTTGCTGCGCGTTCCGGATACCGATTACGAATGGACAGGGCGATCCGCGCCGGCATGGGAAATACCGAACGACAACTGCCGGGCATTCGAAGAACTTAAGGGTGTAGACGGCATTTCACGAATCTATGCCTCCGAACCCGTGCTATGGATCAACGATAAATGCATCCATGTGCGGGTCGGCGTGCCCAAAAAGGTTTTTTTCGAGCCGGTCGAATCGCGCCTGTATCGGAACATCGCCGTATTATCGGCCGCTAGCTTTGCGGCATTGTTAATTGCCTGGTTCGGCAGCCGATGGCTGGTCTTGCATCGAATGAATATTTTAACCGATGCGGCTCAACGACTGGGCGAAGGCGATTGGTCCGCGCGCGCCAACCTCGATAAATCCGGTGATGAAATCGGCCGTCTCGCGCGCATATTCGATCAAACGGCCGCTCGATTACAGAGCCGCGAGGCCCGCTTGCTGCAATCCGACCGGGCGCTATCGCACGCCAACCGCGCCTTGAATGTCTTGAGCGCCGGCAATAGAGCGATGCTGTATACCGAGGACGAACAAAACTTGCTGAATGAAATCACCCGGATGATCGTGGAAAAAGGCGGTTACCGCATGGCCTGGGTAGGATATGCCAGGCACGATGCCGACAAAAGCATCGAGCCCGTGGCGCATGCCGGCAGCGATCGGGACTATGTCGACCGCCTAAAGCTTAGTTGGGGAGAAGATGGCACGCGTCATGGCGCTTGCGGGCGAGCCATAGCCGAAGGCCGCCCGATAGTCGTGCCCGACATCGCCATGGCGCCGGAATATCGTTCATGTCGCGAGGCGGCGTTGCAATGCGGCTTCGCTTCTTGCATCGCACTACCGTTGATCGGTAATCATGAAACTTTGGGCATGCTGATTATATATGCCACGGAATCCGATGCTTTCGACAGCGTCGAAATCGAATTATTGAAGGAAGCGGCCGCCGATTTGGCTTACGGCATTTGCAGACTGCGCGATCAAGCCCGTAGCCGGGAAGCCGACGAAATCGAAGACCTCTACAATAAGGCGCCATGCGGATATCATTCGCTGGACGAACAGGGATGCTTCACTCGCATCAACGACACCGAATTGGCTTGGTTGGGCTACGCACGGGAAGAAGTAATCGGTAAGATGCGTTTTTTCGATCTCTTGACGCCGTCGAGCCGAAAAACCTTCGAAGAAAACTTTCCTATTTTCAAAGAACGAGGCTGGATACGCGAACTCGAATTCGAGATGCTGCGCAAGAACGGCACGATTCTTCCGGTATTACTGAATGCTTCCTCGATTCGCGACGAAAACGGTAACTATGTGTCAAGCCGGTCGACCATTTACGATATCACCGATCGAAAACGCGCCGAAGAAGCGATGCTTCAGGCCAAAGAATCCGCAGAAACCTTATCCCGCATCAAAAGCGAATTTTTGGCCAATATGTCCCACGAATTACGCACGCCGCTTAACGCAATCATCGGTTTTTCCGAAGTGCTCAAAGACGAGCTGATCGGAGAAATGACGCCGGAGCAGCGAGAATATGTCACCGACATCTTTCACAGCGGCCAGCATTTACTCTCGTTGATCAACGACATCCTCGACCTGTCGAAAATCGAAGCCGGCAAGATGGTCTTGGATCTCGAAACGCTCGATATCGACGATTTACTGCGCAACAGTCTTGCTATTATCAAGGAAAAAGCCGCGGCACACCGCGTCCGGCTGCAGCTTAAAACGGCAGAACCGATAGGGCCGGCCATACTTGACGGACGTAAGACCAAGCAGATCATTTATAACTTGCTGTCCAACGCGGTCAAATTTACGCCTGAAGACGGCTGGGTGACACTACGGTCCCGCAGTGTAAGCCGGCCCGACATCGAAGCCTGGACTTCCGATGCGGAAACTTGTCTGCGAATGCCTTTGCCGGTAAACAGCTTCGAGCAATTTTTGGAATTCGAGATCGAGGATAGCGGCATCGGAATTTCTGCCGAAGACGCACCGCGCCTTTTCCATGCCTTTTCGCAATTGGATTCCTCACTGTCCCGTAAAAGCGAAGGCACCGGACTAGGTTTGGTGTTAGTATTAAAACTAGCCCATTTACACGGGGGCACCATGGCCGTGGCCAGCACGCCCGGCCAGGGCAGCCGTTTCATCGTTTGGCTGCCTTGGCGCGGCATCGGTGCCGATCGTATCATTCCCCTCCCCACTCGCCAAACCGAACTGGACTCCGGGCATTCATTGGCTCTGGTGATCGAGGATAATGCTGCGGCCGCCGAGTTAATCCGTTTGCAACTGGAACCGGAAGGATTCGAAATAGAGCTTGCCGAAAATGCTATAGCGGGACTTGAGCTACTGTCATGCCTAAAACCCGACCTGATCATTCTGGATATCCTTTTGCCGGATATGGACGGATGGGAGCTGCTGGCCCGTATCAAACAATCCGACAGCCCCGCAACGAACATCCCGGTGGTCATCGTATCGATAGTCGCAGACGCGCAAAAAGGCTTCGCTCTTGGCGCCAGCGCGGTTTTGCAAAAGCCGGTGGGGCGAAGCGAATTGGTTAACGTGTTGAAAAAATTAAGGCCGGTAGCGCCGATGAAAGGCGTCAAAGTTTTGGTCGTCGACGACGACCCGAAATCCGTGGAGCTGTTATCGGCTTATCTACTCGAACCCGGCTATATTGTATTGAAGGCCTATGGCGGCATGGACGGCATCGCCCTAGCTAAACGCCAACGACCCGATCTGCTGGTGTTGGATTTGATGATGCCCGGTATCAACGGATTCGATGTCGTGGAAACACTGAAGCAGAACCCCGAAACCGCCGACATTCCGATTGTAGTGGTGACCGCCAAAACCTTGGCGGCAGAAGACCGCGCCGTCTTGAACGGAAACGTTGCGGCCATCATGGAAAAATCCAGTTTCAATCACAAGACTTTCGCCAACGAAGTCCGAAGAGCCTTACTACTGAACAAGAGAACAATATGACTGCGCAAATACTGGTAGTGGAAGATACTTTCATCAACATGAAACTCGTCTGCATGCTGCTTGAAAAGGCCGGCTATCGGGTGTTGCGGGCCGACAACGCTAAAGACGGCATCGCGCTGGCGCAAAGACATTTGCCCGACCTGATTTTGATGGACATTCAATTACCCGACATGGACGGGTTGGAAGCGACCCGTCTTTTGAAAGAAGCGGACGCTACAAGGCATATTAAAGTCGTCGCACTGACCGCTTTCGCAATGAAAGGCGATGAGGAAAAAATGATCGCGGCCGGTTGCGACGGCTATATCGCCAAACCGATTCAGTACAAAAATTTTCTTGGAGAAGTTGAAAAAACGCTTTCGATGAATCTCCAAAAGGAAGAACGCCATGACCATACCTAAAAAAATCTTGATTACCGACGACGACCCGATCAACCGTAAACTGGTGGAAAGCCTTTTAAAACCTAATGGTTTCGATGTTCGCAGCGTGGATTCCGGACAAGCCGCGCTGGATGCGGTCGACTTCGACCCGCCCGATTTGATTCTGCTCGATCTGATGATGCCGGGCATGGACGGCTTCGAAGTGGTCAGGCGGCTTAAAGCCGATGCCGCTACCGGTCGAATCCCTATCGTGATGTTGACGGCGCTCGATGACGCCGGCTCGCGAGCCCGACTGACTTCGGCCGGGATCTCCGTGATCCTGAACAAACCCTTGGACCGCTGGGCTTTACAAGGCTGTATCAATCAATTGCTGGGAGGCTGTCATGGGATCGAGTGATACGCCTATCGGAGAAACCAATACGGAAGGAGAACTGGAGAGGAGGAACCGGCTCTATACGATGTTAAGCCATATCAACCGGTGTATTATCCGCACCAAAGACCCTCAGGAGCTTTACTTTGCAGCTTGCCGCATCGCCATCGAAAGCGGCGGTTTCGCGATTGCCTGGATAGGCTTGATCGATTCGGAAGCCGGAAGCCTGATACCGGTCGCCTCTGCCGGTAACGTCACGGTAACTCAGCTCAAGAATTTAAATGAAGGCAAATTCGACGTCTTATCGAACGACAAGGAAACCGCCGGCGGGTCGCGCTTTTCATCCTGGACCGAAATGTCCGAGCAATTAGGCTTGCTTGAAGGCGCCTCCTTTCCGATACGCCTCGAAGGCAAGACCGTCGGCTCTTTCAATATCGCGGCAAAAGAGCCGGGCTTTTTCCGCGACGCCGAAATCAATCTATTGCTCGAAGTGGTGGATGATATTTCGTTCGCGCTCGACATTATCCGCCGTGAGGAGAAGCGGACCGCCGCCGAGAGTAAGATGCGCTATTTCGTCTATTATGACTCCCAAACCGGCCTGCCCAGCCGAGCGCTATTCGAAGAACGCTTGAACGAATCTTGTTATAACGGAAACGCGCATCAAGTCGTCGTGATGGTCGTCAATCTTCGCAGGCTACAAATCGTCTTGCATTTACTGGAACCCGATGCCGGTTTGACAATTATCCGGACCCTGGTCGACAGACTCGAATCGGTATTGCCGGCCGTTCCTCGCGCACGCATCGACGAGGCGAAATTCGCCCTGCTATTGCAAGATCCGGAAGGTTTGCATGTCGCGGAAGAGCTAGCCTGGGAAATTCATAAGGTCTTGGCCGAGGCCGTCGAGATCGACGGGCAAGAGTACTATCTCGACCCGTTTATCGGACTCGCAAGATTTCCATTAGACGGCGAACCGGCGGAGGTTCTCAAGCACGCCATACTGGCCGCCTCTTCCCCTGACACCGACACTATTTGCCGTTTTTTCTTCGCCGACATGGACGAAGGCTCGCGGCGGCAACTGAATCTCGACACCGCCTTGCGCCGCGCTCTGGAGCGCAATGAATTCATTCTGCATTATCAACCGCAATTGGATTTATCGACAGGCCGGATCATCGGCGCCGAAGCCTTACTGCGTTGGCAAAGCCGCGATTACGGCTTGGTTTCGCCGCTGAACTTCATCCCGCTGCTCGAAGAAAACGGCATGATAAACACGATCGGCGAATGGGTGCTGCAAGAGGCTTGCCGGCTCAATCGAAAATGGCAAGACGAAGGACTCCCGCCGTTGCGCATGGCGGTCAATCTTTCGGCTAGGCAATTTCATGGCGGCGATATTTCAAACATAGTCAAGCGAACTCTCGAAAAAACCGGTCTTGAACCGCAATGGCTGGAATTGGAACTGACCGAGAGTACCGTACTGATGAATGCCGATAAAGTCATCCGTACGATGCACGAGATATCGGCGGAAGGCATCGGTTTCGCATTGGACGATTTCGGTACCGGCTATTCATCGCTCAGTTATTTGCAGCGGCTTCCGGTTGACCGAATCAAAATAGACAAATCTTTCGTAGCCAATCTCACTTCTAATCCGAGCGATGCAGCGATCGTTCGCGCGGTCGTCGGAATGGCGCACAGTTTAGGCTTGAAAGTCATCGCCGAAGGCGTCGAAACCGAAGGACAACTGGGTTTTTTACGCGGCATCAACTGCGAAGAAATCCAGGGTTTTGTATTCAGCCGCCCATTGCCGCCCAATGATTTTACCTTGTTATTACGAGAGGGCCGAAGCATTCCGCCCAAGCAAATCGAGAAGCCGGAACGGATCGTATTACTAATCGATGACGAGTCGAATATCATTTCGGCATTGACGCGCGTATTACGACGCAAAGGATTTCGCATCGTCGGCACTACTAGTATTAAAGAAGGATTCGAATTGATGGCGATTCATCAGCCGGGCGTCGTAATTTGCGACCAGCGCATGCCGGAAATGACCGGAACCGAGTTTCTGCGGCGGATCAAGGACATTTACCCCGACACGATACGCATCGTGCTATCCGGCTATACCGAGTTAAACTCCGTGATCGATGCGGTAAACCACGGCGAAGTCTATAAGTTTCTGACCAAGCCGTGGGAAGACGAAGCGCTTTGCCAAGTAATCGGCGATGCGTTTAATATTTACGAATTACGGCAAGAAAATCGCGATCTTTCACGAAAGCTAAATACAAAACGAGCTATGTTTGAATAGATTGAAAAAGGCTCTGTATGCGCCAATAGTTGAGAACACCAAAACTATTTCCGGAAACGATTGAAAATTCAAAGTGAATCGTAGGGAACGCATCGCGTACTTTTTATGCTTGATAACGACCCAGTGAACATCGGATCAATCCCACGGGCGTGGGGAACGCGTGCCCGGTTCCAGCAT
Organism: Gammaproteobacteria bacterium; assembly: GCA_018830325.1. GTDB lineage: Bacteria > Pseudomonadota > Gammaproteobacteria > Methylococcales > Methylomonadaceae > Methylotuvimicrobium. The sequence continues at coordinate 1,330 of JAHJSQ010000106.1, read as the reverse complement.
GATACAGGCGATGCTGCCGACCGGGATATGGGTACGGGTACCGGTTTCGTCGATGACGACAAAGGCGCCGTCTTTGACATCGATTTGGCCTTTCTGAATGAAGACCATCGAAACGCGTTCTTTCATAGCGATGGGTTTGAGTGGTGGAAGCATCAGGAATCGGGTAACAAGAGATTTTGAAAAGGTTTACGGTTTTTCCAGCGATAGGTTTTAAAGTCGCGGATATCGGTGGACAAAATACGACCGTGCCCCAGTTTCTCCGCCAAAATGACTAACGAAGCATCGGCCAGGTCCATGGGAAGGTCTTCGTATTTTTCTATCAGCTGGGAAATTCGCACTAAATCTTGAGTAGATATCGCTGAAATCTCAATGTAATTAGATTCTAATGCAGAAAGAAAACGAAGTTGGCTCCGAACGCCTAATGCTGTCCCTAACAAATAACTGGTTTCAGTAATAACGGGCCAGGTTGTAATCTATCCTTCATCCAACTCTTGAATTATCTGTACCGATTTCAGATGATGTTTATCTTTAGCGTTAAATAAAGCGTACCAAAACCCATTATCAGTCAATATCATGTTTTTCTTTCCATCCTTGGTACAAATATTCTTTATAATTTTCCGACAAGTCCTCAGGACCTCCCGCTGTACCTGTCAACATATCAAGTAAACGCTGGTTTTTTTCTTTACTCGTTAACTTAATTTTTTCAGTTTTATCATAGAGTAAGTCCAAATCTTGCTTAATAATTTCAGTCGTATTTAAATGGGTAACTTGTTGAATCGTTTTTATTTTTTTCTCATATTCTTCATCTATGCGAGCAGTAATGCGCATGTCACGTCTCCTGTCTGACTTATTGTCGGTCGACTATAACACTAAGCCCCGGCAACAGAAAGCAAGCCGCAGCCGAAGGCTTTGGCCGGGCCGATACCTCGAACGACTTGAGTTTGAAAAATATCCGCATCGGTAATCGACAATATTCCATCGAACAACACAGTGTGAACCTTGACACTATGGTGTTCTTTCGTGGTTATGATTTGCCGGTAGACCTTAGTCGGTCCTGATTAGCAAGTTTCTTCAGCTAAAGCCCAAAGATCAGCATATCCTCAGCAGGACGGGGTTCGCAAGCCATGCGCGTCAAGCTAAAAACGGCCAACCCACATCACGCTCTTTCCCAAGCTCCAGCTTGGGAAACACACCCCGGAAGCTCCAGCTTCCTGTGACCGACACAACCTACGCACATTCTCAATCAATCCCGACTCGCTCGTTCAATTTTTCTTGATTGTCGGGAAGCTAGAGCTTCCTGAACAGGTTACCCAAGCTGGAGCTTGGGTAA
>JAHJSQ010000155.1 GCA_018830325.1 Gammaproteobacteria bacterium | reverse complement strand
CAGCACACCGAAAGGTAAACATTATTCACCCCTTTAATAGTTATTTAATAACCTATCCGCCTTATCATATACCTTTACTGTCAACCCTCTAGGGTCATGCTGATACTTTACATACCATCCATGTTTATTATCTTTGAGAGCTTTTTCTATTCTGTCCTCTATCCTTTGAATTGAAGCATCAAACACTGACCAATCATCTGCCAAGTAACTTGATTCATCTGCCAAAGTAAAGAATCCTTTTCGTGGGATATACCCCTGTCCATTACAGGCATTTTCGCATTGTCTACTGTGGGCTTTTGTTTGCCTCATTAGATAGCGCAACAATTCTACTCTTTCATCATCTAAATATACCGTTTCATCGCTTCCCATTCCAATTCTATGGGCTAATTCAAATTTAGTAATTGTACTCATTATTACACCCCTTATATAATTATTGTTTCTTTAACCTCGGTTATAACTATCCAATCTTGTTGATACCATCTATCTGTTTGTCCATTACTGTATTCTTCACTCTTAAAGCAGTAAATATACCCTATATGTTTGGCTTCGGGGTCTTGATATATCTTTACCCTCTTACACTTGCCATATTTCTCTTTTAGGTACTCTTTCGCTTCTTTTAGTTCTTCGCAAGTTTTAACCTCTTGGTGGAATCTGTTATAACCCTCTCCCTGTCCTTCTTTCCTACCCATTGGCTTGCTAGTCTTATCGATTGTAATTTTATAATACATATTCACGCCCCCTTATTATTTAATTCTAACCTCTTGATACTTAACCGCATCTTCTAATACTTTATAATCCACCTTCATTTTCTCCAGTTCTGGGACAAGATCAGCTTTCATAAACCCACAGTTTAAGCATTTACCAATCGCCCAATAGTGTTTACACAGTAATTGCTTTAATGTTATTGTCCTAGCCATTATCTCACCTCCCTATTTATACTATCGTAACAACTCACTAGAAACTTGCATTAATTAGCTATTTTATTTAGTAGTTTTGTAATCCTAAATAAATTTCACGTAAAGTCTCCTTTAAGCCATCCTTTAAGTCTTGTAAGTCATCCTTTGCTTTTTCGGCTTTAAACAAAGCCTCGCATAAAGGACAACAACTATAAAGTTTACCCTCATAAGCTATGTTTTCGTGACCGTCACTACATTCAATCATTATCTCACCTCCGCTCCTTTAATTGTGTTATATACCGAATCTCTGATAGTTTGAGCCAGTACCATTGCCCCTATTCTCTCATCTTCTGTCATTTTATTGGCCTTTGCTATTTTATATACACCACTGTCTAATAATTGTTCAAGCATCTTGTTAATAATGGATGAATATACGTTATCTGGCAAATTCGTTATTCTCACTAGTTCACCTCCCTATGTATACTATCGTAACAACTCACTAGAAACTTGCGCTAGTCCCATTTCCGTTTCGCTATATAGTACCCCCTACCATCCTTACCTATAATATCATCATAACCCTTCAACGTGGCCAAGGCATAGCAAGTTATAATCTCTTTTCCCTTGTAAGGTAATTCGTATATACCCCTGTCAAAAGCAAGCTCTAATGCTTCGACTTTGCCAACATATGTTTTATTTATCATTTCCTCACCCCCTCATATATATTATCGTAACAACTCACTAGAAACTTGCATTAATTAGCTATTTTATTTTAGTGGCTTTAAAACTTGGACTTGATACTCTAGTTTTTTAATAGCTAGTAGCTCCTCTCTTATTGACGGATAATTACCGTAAGGGTCGTCTTTTGCTGTTGTTTTTAGGTAATCTTTTAGCCTTTGTAATTCTGCTAACATATAATCCTTGATACACTTTTTGCATATCGGTTCGTTGTCGTAAGTGTCGGCTAATTCGACGTATTTATCGGATTTATAATTAAATGAACTGCTACACCATAAACAAATGCTACTTTTGTAATCACCCCTTAAACCTATACCCATTACTCTCACCTCCATTAAATAATATTATAAACTAGTCCATCTTTACTTGCAAGCACTTTTTTATAGATAATAGCGTTAACCATTCTATCTAAAACCTGCATATCTAATCTATAACCCACCGTGTCTAAAATCCTCAATGTATTACTAACTAATCCCCAATCTACTTGGGATTTACGGAACCTATAACCTTCTATCTTGCTAATAAACTCATTAATACTCATAACTTATCACCTCTACTATATCTATCGTAACAAGTATAGGATAACTTGCATGGAAAGTCAAATTATTTTTGTTACACTACAAGTAGTCAAAAACCCAGGGTTGTAGGGTAACTTGTGTAGTTTACGCCTGTTGTCAATCACTT
>JAHJSQ010000105.1 GCA_018830325.1 Gammaproteobacteria bacterium | reverse complement strand
GCTTGACGCCGTGTCGCGATGCCTTGTATATTGCCTCCGCCCGCGCTATTCGCGCAGACTCCGGCAAAACACCCGGCGCTACGGCTATCGGGGACTAAAAATCTTCACTTCGCTGGCGCTCCGTTTCCAAGATTTTCAGCGTTCGTGAAAAATAACTTCCTGGAGCTATGAGATTTGTAGCGGTTTTGGTAACTCGCTTGACAGAACGCCGTAACCCCAGCATCTAAATTCCATTATTCATTGACTGTGGTTAGCTATCTCGGATAATTTAGATGCTGGGTTCACAACGCGGCGCCCTTTGATTCCCTCTTCGATGGCAACTATTGATCTACGATAGGCATATAAACTCCAACAATACAGCCGAGCGAAGTATAATCGAATCAATAACAACCAATACAAGAATACTATGTCCAAATTTAACCTTGCCATACACCATATTAGTCTTATCGTCTCCGATACCGAAAAGTCCTTGTATTTTTACCGGGATATATTAGGACTTCAACAAACAGAACGGCCGAACCTTCCATTCCCGGGCGCTTGGCTTCAGCTTGGCGAACAACAAATTCATTTATTGGAACTGGAGAATCCCGACCCAACTTCTGGTCGGCCAGTCCACGGAGGAAGAGATCGCCATGTCGCATTAACATGTTCGGACCTATCTCCTGTCAAGGAAGCCCTCGATAACAGCGGCTTTCGGTATACATTGAGCATTTCCGGACGCCAAGCATTGTTTTGCCGGGATTTTGACGGTAATGCCATTGAAATAATCGAACGACCGAAAACCGAATAAAAAATACATTTAGAAAACAGTCAATAATGACCTTCCAATACACTATGCACGGTTACTCGCTTAACAGGACGCCGCAAACCAATACCTAAATTCCATAGCCTATTGGCCATGATTGATTACATAGATAATTTAGGTGCTGGGTAAATACCTCCATGTAAGCTTGACGGCAACGACTGATTGCCAAGGATGGCGTGAATGCAGATTTTGCAGGAGCAAAAATCTGCCCTGCCGCCGACACCTGTTAATCGAGCAGCCGAACCCTGCTTCAATCATCGGCTCGATATTGACCAAGGAAAGTTATTCAGAGACCTATTTCAAGCTGGCTCTGAATTTTTAAGCGATTTCAACTATTAACGCGAACATAACCTATAAAAAAGGCCCGATAACGGGCCTTTTTTATTTCAATTCATCGAGAATCGATTGAGCGATCTTTTTTTGCTCCGAACTTCCCTTAACCAATACTTCCTGTGCGATATCCTTAGCGGCATCACTATCTCCCATATCGATATAAGCTCTGGCAAGATCGATTTTGGTTTCGAATTCATCCATATCGGTCAGATCGGAAACCCCTAAATCAAGATCGTCCGGAAAACTATCATCATTCCCTTTCTTAGGTGTCGAATCCAAATCGAAGTCGAAATTAAAATCAAAACTGATATCACCCTTTTCCTCTTCGGTCACACCGGATACGTCTTCGGCCATAGTTTCATTTTCGTCGAAAGTGATGTCGAATTCATCCATCGCAGAAGAATCAGCAGCATCAGTCTTTTTCTCCGTATCGGCATCGAAGGTTTCAAAATCGAACGATTCAAATTCTTCAGAACCCAAGGCATCCGTTTCTTTCTCTGCAGGTGCTTCTGCTTCCGGACTCAAATCAAACTCGATCTGATTATCGTACTGCCGATTCTGCTCCGATGTTTGCTGTTTTGAAGCCTCAGATGAGCGATCCTCCGGCTCGGGCACCGAAAAATCAAAACTCTCCAAATCGAAATCGAGGCTGTTATCCGACTTTTCAGCTTGCAATTCTTCATCTTTTAAAGGCGATTGTTCTGTTTCAGACTCAAGCTCATCGAACTCAGGCAGATCGAAATCGAAACGATTGTCCTCAGTTATATCAGTCGAATGAGCGGGATCGACTTCCTTAGAATCTTTGTTAATCGTCGAGTCATCCTCGTCCTCGTCCCCCGTGCCAATATCGTCCGTGAATAAAACCGATCCCGGACTAATTTCACTAGCCATCTCAGTGACTTTTGCCCAAAAATCGATATTTTCGTTTTTTCCGGCTTGCTTCAGTTCATTAGCATAACTTTCGAAACCATCCTTGTTTTCGTTCGCGTAAAAAATCTCTAACAGTTTCAATTTGTAATCGTCATTCTCAGGATGTTCGGCAATCGCTTGTCGAATTAGCCCTTCGGCTTGTTGATAACGACCATATGCCAAATAAACATCAGCCTCGGAAATCGGATCGACTTCATGCTGGTCGCTGTCGAAAGCGTCAAAATCGCTCGGAGTAAATTCGCTTAAGAACGAACTTTCACCAACGGTACCTACATCATAGGCAGATTCATCTTCCGTGGCCAATAAATTCAACTCATCATCAGAGCTGGGCAGACTAATCTGTGATGATGCTGCGAACATACTATCCGTATCGGTTTCTTTTTCGGTTTGGCGCTTCCTCAACCACAACCAACCTAAACCACCTAACAAACCGGCGCCGAGCAGTGCTATTATCGCATAATAAAAGGAATCCAGAAGTTCGCTTACAGGCTCTTGCGCCACAGCTTGCGGCGATTTTGCTACCGGACGGGAAGGCGGAGCGGTTTCCTTTACCGGAGGCGTAACAACAGGAGAGGGTGGCATCTCAACAACTTTTTCGGATGGTTCTTTATGCTGCAAAGCGGCTAGCTGTTCGTCTTTTATAGCTAGCATTTGCTGCATCACAGTTAATTGTTCCTCCAACTTCTCCAATCGCGCACGCAATTCCGCATCATCTCTGCTTGGCTCATCCCCGTCGACTTTGCCAGGATCGACTGGTTGCAACAAGCTATCATCCCTTTCACCGCTGACAACGCGTTCGGACTCTTCAACATCTTCTTGAGCAGGGGCAACGAGTCTCAATTGGGAGTCGATAACTTCCTCGTCAACCGGCGCCTCCGTTGCTACCGCAAGCTGACCTCTCCACACTTGATTTTGCCGACCATACTCCGCAACTGCTTGCCGGTGAGAAAGCTTCAGTATGACCTCTCTTTCCGGAACCTTAAGCCGTACTCCCGCCATTAATGCATTGATATTATCTTTGTAAAATGCGCTCGGATTATTCTCGAAGAGCGCTATCATGGTCTGTTCAACCGAGACATCGTTAGAAGGCCTAACTTTTGAGGCAATTGACGAAAGCGTTTCATTTCTGCCAACCGGTCCATACACGCCCGATGCAGGCACGCGTTCCTCTTCACGACGCGGAGCAGGTTCTACCGGACGCTCAACGACTCGTGCATATTCTTGCTCGGCAGGTGTCACACCGTAATCGCTAGGAACCGGCAATACAGGCTGTTGATAAGTTGCGGGCGGGTCGACCAAAACGGTGAACTCGCGATACAGCGTCCCTTTCGGCCAGCTCACCTCAATCAAAAAATCTAAAAAAGGCTCCTTGAGTACCTCAGTCGAACTGAGTTTAATAACCGCGCGCTTATCAGACACGGTAACCAGGTTGAATTTAATTTTGGAAAGAAAATAGCTCCACGGTAGTCCCGCCTCATCGAATTTATCGGGAGGCGCGAGCTTGACGGTAATGTCGGCCGAATTTTCGTCAGGCGAAAGCATCAATGCAATCTCTGCATCAAGGCTTTGATTAAGGGCCGAGTGCAATGTGATATCGCCAACTCCCAACGGAAGAACACTAGTCGGGGTCATCAACGATAAAAGCGCTATGGATTTAGTCAGTTTGCGCACATTGCTCTCCTTCATACACATATACCACAATCTATTACCCGGAACAGTCAAATATGAGATTAAGCTTAGACTAGATGTAATTTTTTACCAATTCTTCTGCAATTTGCACACTGTTTAAAGCGGCGCCTTTTCTGACATTATCACCAACAACCCATAAGTCGATTCCCAGCGGGTGCGAGATATCTTCGCGAATACGCCCGACAAAAACACTATCATGTCCGGAGGATTCTGTTACCGCCGTCGGATAACCTCCGTCCCGATGTTCGTCGAGAACTGTCACCCCGGGCGCCTTTTCAAGAAGCGCGCGCACCGACTTACTATCTATTTTGTGACGCGTTTCAATATGCACAGCTTCGGAGTGACCGAAAAAAACAGGCACACGCACAGCGGTAGGATTAACTTGAATCGATTCGTCACCGATAATTTTCCGCGTCTCCCAAACCATTTTCATTTCTTCCTTGGTATATCCATTTTCCATAAATACATCGATTTGCGGCAACACATTGAAAGCGATTTGCTTTGGATAAACGCTCGGTTTAATCGGTTTACCGTTCAATAAATGCGCGGTTTGCAGACTGAGTTCCTCGATCGCTTCTTTACCCGTCCCGGAAACCGCTTGATAAGTACAAACATTGATTCGACTGATACCGACCGCATCATAAATCGGTTTCAACGCAACTAACAGCTGAATCGTCGAACAATTCGGATTGGCAATGATGCCTCGATTTTTATAGTCGGCGATCTTCTCGGGATTAACTTCAGGCACGACTAATGGAATATCATCGTCGTAACGAAATTGCGAAGTATTGTCGATCACGATACAACCGGCCGCCGCGGCTTTAGGCGCGTACTCTGCAGAAACCGAAGCACCGGGTGAAAATAAGCCGATTTGTACTTTGGAAAAATCGAACTCGGCTAAATCCTGTACCTTCAGCGAACCGCCCTTGAACGGAATGCGTTTTCCAACCGAGCGGCTACTGGCCAACGCATAAACCTCACCAACCGGAAAATTTCGCTCTTCTAAGATCGAGATCATCGCTTCACCAACAGCACCGGTGGCACCGACCACGGCAACATTATATAATTTAGTCATATTTAATTACCTTTTCATTAAAACAGAAACCACAGCATCCTCTACCTTCGGGATGCTAATACTCATCGCATTAAAAAATTCGGCAACGCCCGTCCTGGCCCTTTATTCGAAAAAGGGGAAATCAACGCCATAGCTTTCGCTATTCAGAATGCAGACATAAATCATGCGATAGACTTAAGAACTTTTTCGGGCTTACAATTGCAGGTAAACAGCGCTTAATGTCGCTATTTTCATGATAAACGGGGACTATTCAACTCAACGCAGTGAGAGAATAAACGGATGACCATCGATTTCATACCTATTCGCAAAACGGACACTACCGTTTTACAACTTAGCGAATATCGCTGAAAACACCGGTATTAACACTAGTTCCTCCCGGTTTATGGATTTTGAATCGTTTCGTGACTATCGACAACCGAATAAATTTGGATATATACGACCGAAACAACCCATCATTCTACACTACACACATCCTTTACTACTCTCTTTGCAAATCAAAACCAAAGGGTGCGGAGCATGCTTGGTGAGAGGATGTCGGCAGCCTTATATGGCATAAGAGCTACCGCCAAGCCCCTATGAATGAGTTCATCCAGCCACTAACACTCAAGCTGGAAATTGCTGAATCAAAATGCGGCGCCCCTCGCTCAAATTAACTCTTGACTGAATTTCCTTCGCGATTTTGTTTTCCCGTTTTCTTTCTTGAAATACGAGCCAATGCTAAATATTGGTTTCGGAGTAACCTCAACTCTTCGTCGCCGATTTCTTCCAAATCCAATAGCTCATTGTTTGCTCCTTCAACGGCGCGGATCAATTCGTCCAATTTTACTTGCAACGCATCGGTGTCGCGATTTTGGCTGTTCTGAATCAAGAACACCATTAAAAACGTTACGATAGTCGTCGCAGTATTAATGATTAGTTGCCATGTATCGCTAAAACCGAATAAAGGTCCGGTAATCACCCAGGTCAAAATTACCAATAATGCCGCATTGAATGCGATCGGTTTACCGGCCACTTGAGACCAGGTGCGTGCGAACCGGTCGAACCGAGCATTCCAAGCGGCGTTATTGTGAAGTTGATCGGTAAGACGACCGGTGAGTTTCAAAAAAGTATCTCGAATACTTACTATTTCATTCATGACTTTAGCCTCTTTGTTTGCGCTGAGGGAACAGAGTATTTACCCCGTTCTTACCGAGAAACCGCTCTCCTTTGTTAAAGAGTGCGGGTTGAGTCAGGCGAGAAATCCAACTCCTAACTTAGCGAAATCCGATCTTACAAGAAAGGATGATGGAATTCAGGAGCGGGAAACCCATCCTTGGGACTTGACGGTAGATACAAAGCGCCATAAATGGCGAGAACCGGGCACCTAACCCCCATAACCCATTGGATATGGCTAGCTATATTGAATAATTTTAGGTGCCGGGTTCACGACCTCTCGCCTGTAAAGTAACCGCCCCCTATTTACCCCCGCACTTCCATTTTTGGGAGTGCTGAAAACTTCCTCATACTCTTTAGATGCGGGAGTGAAACCGATTTTGCAGGAATACTCTGCCTACCGCCGATACCCACGCCAACCTGAAAATTAGACGCTTTTCGCTCCGACTGGAGCCATTTAATTTAATACTATGCAAACAACCAAGGCGCTCGCTTCGCACGTTCCGTCTCGTATGCGTGAATTTGATCGGCATGCTGCAAGGTCAATGCGATATCGTCAAGCCCGTTCAACAACCTGAATTTCCGATTGGCATCGACTTCAAAGACAATTTCCCTGCCGGAAGGCGTAACGATCTTTTGCGAATCCAAGTCAACCGTCAGCCGATAACCTTCGGTCAATTCATTGAACAATTCATCGACGATGCCGGCATCGAGCACGATAGGCAAGATACCGTTCTTGAAACAATTGTTATAAAAGATATCGGCGAAACTCGGCGCGATGATCGCTCTGAAGCCGAAATCTTCGAGCGCCCAAGGCGCATGTTCGCGAGACGAACCGCAACCGAAATTCTCGCGGGTCAACAGTAGTTCGGCGCCCTTGTACTCCGGTTTATTCAGCACGAAATCTGGGTTAATCGGCCGATTTGTGCAATCCATGTCCGGCTCGCCATGATCCTTGTACCGCCATTCGTCGAACAGAAACGGTCCGAACCCTGCCCGGCGTATCGATTTTAGAAATTGTTTCGGAATAATCGCATCGGTATCAACATTGGCTCGATCCAACGGTGCGACCAACGCGTCTATTTTGGTAAATGCTCTCATGCTTGCGCTCCTTGATTTGCTTCGGTGCTGACATCGACGAAATGTCCGGCAATCGCGGCAGCAGCCGCCATTGCCGGACTGACCAGATGCGTGCGTCCGCCATATCCTTGCCGCCCTTCGAAATTACGGTTAGAAGTCGACGCACAGCGCTCTCCCGGCTCCAAACGGTCGGCGTTCATCGCTAAGCACATCGAGCACCCCGGATCTCGCCACTCGAATCCGGCTTCGATGAAAATTTTATCCAAGCCTTCGGACTCGGCTTGCTGCTTGATCAGACCCGACCCCGGGACGACCATGGCCAATTGGATGTTAGCAGCCAGCTTTTTACCTTTCGCGACTGCGGCAGCCGCCCTCAAGTCTTCGATTCTCGAGTTCGTGCAGGAACCGATGAATACTTTATCGAGTTTAATATCGGTAATCGCCACACCGGGTTTTAGATCCATGTATTGCAGTGCGCGCTTCATGCTTTCTCGCTTGGTTGCATCGATCTCTTGATCTGGATCGGGCACGCTGGCATCGACCGGCACCACCAATTCGGGCGAAGTCCCCCAGGTCACTTGCGGCTTGATGTCGGCGGCATTCAACTCGACAACTTTATCGAAGACTGCGTCCGGGTCGGAATGCAGCTGCTGCCACATACGCTCGGCCATGAACCAGTCGCTTCCTTTCGGTGAGAGCGGTCGTTCGCGGTAATAATCGATCGTGACATCATCGACCCCGATCAAACCAGCACGCGCTCCCGCTTCGATTGCCATGTTGCATACCGTCATGCGGCCTTCCATCGACAATGCGCGGATCGCGGATCCGGCAAACTCGATCGTATAACCGTTGCCGCCGGCGGTACCGATTTTGCCTATGATCGCCAACACGATATCTTTCGCAGTGATGCCGGGCCGCACTTCACCATCTACTTTAATCAGCATGTTTTTGGCTTTTTTCTGTACCAAACATTGTGTCGCCAAGACATGCTCGACTTCCGACGTGCCGATACCGAATGCCAACGCGCCGGACGCGCCGTGTGTCGAAGTATGCGAATCGCCGCAGACCACGGTCATGCCGGGCAATGTCGCGCCTTGCTCGGGCCCTACGACATGCACAATGCCTTGGCGAATATCGGACATATCGAACTCGGTGATACCGAATTCGGCACAATTTTTTTCGAGGGTTTCGACCTGCAGTCTTGAAACCGGATCGGCAATGCCTTTGTCGCGATCGGTGGTCGGCACGTTATGGTCGGCAACGGCCAAATTTCTCGCTTGTCGCCACGGCTTGCGTCCGGCAAGACGGAGCCCTTCGAACGCTTGAGGAGAAGTGACCTCATGGACTAAATGGCGGTCGATATAGATCAATGAAGAACCGTCATCCTCGGTATGGACAACGTGATCTTCCCATAATTTGTCGTATAAAGTTTTACCTGACATAGCTACTCATTGTATTTACCGCGTCAGCGGAAAGTAAAAGTTTGCGTTAAGCGTCGATATAGACGCTAGCGCGTTATCCTAAAACGGCAAAAATCTTTTGCGTAATCTCATCGACCGACCCGACACCGGCAATCGATGCAAAGTGAGTCTTGCCGCCCAATGCCGAATAGTAACCGACCAACGGCTTGGTTTGTTCATGATATACGCTCAGCCTTTTACGAACGGTGTCTTCCTGGTCGTCATCTCGCTGAATTAATGGTTCGCCGGTTACATCGTCGATACCGGCCGTTTTAGGCGGGTTGAATGCGACATGATAAGTCCTACCTGAGCCTGGATGCACACGTCTACCGCTCATTCGCTTAACGATTTCCTCGTCCTCGACCACAATCTCGATAACATGGTCAATCACGATATCCATAGCAGCTAAACCCTCGGCTTGCGCGATCGTGCGAGGAAAACCGTCCAGCAAGAAACCGTTTTGGCAATCCGGCTGCGCAATTCTCTCTTTAATCAATCCTAAAATAATATCGTCCGAAACCAAGCCTCCCGCATCCATGACTTTTTTAGCCTCGACGCCCAACGGCGTACCTTCGCGCACAGCGGCCCGCAACATATCTCCGGTCGAGATTTGCGGGATATCATATTTTTCGGTAATAAATTGGGCTTGCGTTCCTTTGCCGGAACCGGGACTACCCAAAAGAATAATGCGCATAATGAAACTCCAAGTTTATCTGGTTATTTGAATATATGTCGGATTCGCGCCTAAGTAAAAACACACTTTAGCTGTTAATTCGCTCTCGCAAAACACGACATTTTATATCAAAATAAACATTAACTCTTGTAAAAAACAGATATTTTCCCTATTCTTACTCGGTTTATCAATTATCTTTAGGAGTGCAACTGCATGCGTGTTGAAGATCTAATGACTTCGCAAGTATTCACAGTCGAACAACATGACATGATCGATCGTGTCTTTTTCTTGCTGCATTATGAAAAAGTTCGTCATTTACCCGTCATTGAAAAAGGCAAAGTCATCGGCATCGTATCGGATCGAGACTTATACAAAGCCTTAGGACCCAAAAGCAACTCCAACTCGGTTGAAACCGTCGAGGGAAAAACCGTTTTGCAGGTCGTTCCGCAAAAAGTTCAACACATCATGCGCCGAGGCGTATTGACCGTTAATCCCGATACCTACGCGTCAGAAGCCGCCAGCATCATGGCCGAAAATAAAGTCGGCGCCCTCCCTGTCGTCGACAAAAACAATAAACTCGTCGGCATCGTATCGGCCACCGATATTTTGCGCGTTTTTGCGAAAATCGAAAAAGCTAGCGAAGAACGGGAAAAAAGAATTGCGGCCGGTGTCAGCCATACCTAAGCAAACGGATCACTTCGAAACAATCCCCGATGTTGAAGTGACTGTCGCCCCGGAAGAATACGCAATAAGGGCATGGCTAGAAACCATTGTCATCGGTCTCGACTTATGCCCTTTCGCCGCTAAACCGTTTCGCCAAGACGGTGTTCGTTTCAGTATTTGCCGAAGCGCCGACACCGCAAGCGGCCTTGAGCGTTTGATCGAAGAATGCCGGCATTTAGATACCGACTTGAGCATAAACACAACACTGCTGATTTACCCCCATTCGCTGCACGAATTCAACGATTATCTCGATTTTCTCTCCCTGGCCGAAACACTATTGTCGGAGCAAGGCTACGACGGTATTTATCAACTGGCCAGCTTTCATCCCGACTACTGCTTTGCCGACAGCGATAGCGACGATCCGGCCAATTATACGAACCGCTCGCCCTACCCCATCCTGCATCTGCTTCGCGAAGACAGCATCGCCGAAGCCATCGAGCGCCACCCGGACCCGGAAAATATCCCTAGGCGCAATATCGCACTTGCCCGTAATCTCGGCGAATCACACCTGCACGCACTCATTGCCTCATGCCGTCAGGCAGGTGCTCCGAGAGAATAAACATGCGCAGCAGTATCCGGCACCATGTCGACCAATTGCTGATCGAACAAGGCCGATTTTCGCCGGTCGCATGGCTGCTCGCCACCGGCTATCTTAGTTATTCAAACTACATCGATTGGCGAGACGGCCTTATCGAAAACCTGGACAGTTGTTTTACCGCGCCGCGCGAACGTATCATCGAGCAACTCGCCATTGCTACGAATTATGCTCGAACGCTAGGCTTGAGTGAAACGCGCGACACCTATCTATCAACCGAGCAAAACGAACTCATCATCAGCCGCGACCCGCAAGAAGACATCAATTTCAAAACGGATTTCGCGCCGCCGCAAGACCGCATGCAGATGGATTTGTTTTTCGACAGCGCGCCGATTTATGCCGAAAATGAGTTAATCGACGCGATCATTACTCACAACAAACGCAAAATACCGGAACTGCTAGACACCTTATACGCCTTTGACCCCGAAAAGCACGAAGACTATGCACTCCTGATTGTGCAGAAAAAAAAATTCCGGGCGCCCGGCTTATCGTTACCCAATAAACTTGATACCTTAGATAATACACTGATGCCGTTAGCGGTAAAGTTATTACGATCCGAGGCCATACGTTTTCTGACGCCGCTTTGGCAAAGCTTGTCCGCCGAATTAACCGACTGCCCCTTCGATCCCGAACTACCTAAGCTGCATGTCAGCTATTCAGGCATGAAAGCGTTTCTATGGCATGACGTTACCAAAGCGATCGAACAAGAGCCTGATTACGTTAGGGAACCTGTTTTGCTATTTCGCTATGCCGAGGCCAGCTTCAAGCAGGACCGAGAACTGTCCGGTCTCGAGCATTGGTTTTTATTATTCCTATTGCATTCCGAATCAGCCGAACAACTGATAAAACAGACCGGGCATCATTTGCTTTCCGACGACTGGCAACGATTTCAGAAGCTTGACCCCGAGCTGCCGACACAGTTTTTCCCGGCCTGGATACTATTGATCAAGCCGGCTCTGGCCAAACAAGACCTTATTTTAAACGGCGAAGCGGAAGGCTTTCTCGCATTCAACCTAGCCAAGCAATTAAGCGCCGAACCGCTTGAGTCGACATCGATCGCTTTAAGAGCGGACCTAAAAAAAACTTAATCCGGATTTGTTCCGGCATTTTCTTGATTCCCGCTAAAAAGTGAGCACGCAAAAAACTTGGCGTAACCTTACAAAAACCAATAAAT
Organism: Gammaproteobacteria bacterium; assembly: GCA_018830325.1. Taxonomy (GTDB): domain Bacteria; phylum Pseudomonadota; class Gammaproteobacteria; order Methylococcales; family Methylomonadaceae; genus Methylotuvimicrobium. The sequence goes on along the minus strand of JAHJSQ010000105.1, from coordinate 12,102 downwards.
TTTAACGCCCGCTTCCTCTTGATACTCTAATAAATAATGAATAACAAAGACATAGACAACGTCAAAAACTTTCTACTGGATTTACAAAATCAGATCTGCGCCGCGCTGGAAAGCCAGGAACCGAACGCAAGATTTATCGAAGACGACTGGCAAAGACCTGAAGGCGGAGGCGGCAAAACCCGAGTATTGAGCAACGGCCACGTCATCGAACAAGGCGGCGTCAATTTTTCTCATGTCTTCGGCAATCAACTACCGGCGTCCGCGACAGCCGCGAGACCAGAGTTGACCAACCGCCAGTTTCAAGCGATGGGCGTCTCATTAGTTATTCATCCGCGTAATCCCTATGTTCCGACTTCACATGCCAATGTGCGTTTTTTTGTCGCTGAAAAACCCGGCGAAGAGCCGATTTGGTGGTTCGGCGGCGGATTCGATTTAACGCCCTTTTATCCGTTCTATGAAGACGTGCAGCATTGGCATCGAACCGCACGCCTAGCCTGCGAGCCTTTCGGCAAAGAAGTTTATCCTCGCTATAAAAAATGGTGCGACGAGTATTTTTATTTGAAGCACCGCGGCGAAACACGCGGTGCGGGCGGGCTGTTTTTCGACGACCTGAATGAATGGGGCTTCGAGCGATGCTTTGCATTCATGCAAAGCATCGGTAATCACTATATCGACGCCTATTTACCGATTATCGAAAAACGCAAAAACACGCCTTACGGCGAGCGCGAACGCGAGTTTCAACTCTATCGGCGCGGACGTTACGTCGAATTCAATCTGGTTTACGATCGCGGCACACTCTTCGGCTTACAATCGGGCGGACGCACCGAATCTATTTTAATGTCGATGCCGCCGGTTGCGAACTGGCGCTATAATTGGCACCCGGAACCAGGCTCGCCCGAAGCCGAATTGTACGAGCGCTATTTAAAGCCGCAAGATTGGCTGGGCCAAAATCAATAACCTAGAAACAGCATTTCACAATGAAGATCACAAAGAACAAGGAGCTACTCCCTTTATACTCAAAAATTAGCTAACTTTATGAAGATATCGGGTGTGGCTAGCGAGGATGTCGGCGGCAGGGATAGCCTCCGTCGAGCCTACAGGGACGTATTCACCCAGCACCTAAATTCCATAGCCCATTGGCTATGGTTAATTAACCTGGATAATTTAGGTGCTGGGTTCACGGCGTCCTGTCGGGCCAGCGACTACCCTCCACAGTACTCGCACTTTCATTTGCCGGAGCGATTACCAGGCCTTCATGAACGTTAGGTGCTGAATTCACGGCACCCGGTCTGCCGAGTGACCGCATCCCATCGTACGCCAAGCACTTTCATTCTGCGGGGCGGTGACAGCAACTTCGTGATCATTATTAATCGGAAAAGACAGATAAGGTTCGACTACATAACCCCGTTCGCATAATTGCCGCAAAACACCTTCTTGCCCGGCTAAATGCAACACGCCGACTAAAATCAACTCGCGCTCTGGTGTTCTTAGCATCGCCTCAATCTTAGGCACCCAAGCATTATTGCGACTCACCAGCAGATCTTGATATAGGCGAGGGTAATCGCTACGCATCGCCGCGATGCCTAACTCATCCAAAGTATCAAGATCGCCTGAACGCCATGCAGACTTGAGCTCCCCCAGCAACGCGGGGAGCTCTTCAATTTCTCTTAACGTGGACAAAATGAGTTCGTTCTCCTGCCCCCGCCCCATCTGCTCCAGTACGGATATTTGCGTTTCTAACGATTCTAACGCTCCGACGGGCTTATTATCAGCCTGAGCTTTCGCGCTAAAAAAATGATCCACGCCGGCTTCGGCTAAACCTAAACGATGTAATTCAAACATCATCAGGCTAATCGCGACCAAAGGCGGCTTCAAGTTCTGTAAAGACTCAATCGGTATGCCCGCATGCAGACAAAAACGCTGCAATTCGGCATAGGTCTCGGCGTTAAGCTCATCACGCAGTGTCGTACCGTCGACATACTGTAAACGTTGCATCATAGCTATTTGCGCTTCCTGCCCAGACAAGTCGGCTAAATCGACTTCCAACACTAATTTGTCGGCTTTTCGATAAACCCGATCAAACGCTTCGGGTAACGGATAATCCGAAGTACTCAGCAAATGAATAGTACCGCCGATAAACAATTCGGCATCATTTTTACCAACCCGCCATAGCGAGGTTTCAGAGTAAACCGGCCCCGCAATTAAAAGCGCGAACACTAAAAAATAGCAAACGACTTTGTCATGCGCAGCGGATTTTAGCGTCTTCATAATAATGAAAGATGGAACGTTTGTGTTGCTCGGACTCTAGCAACGCAACGCATTCGGTTCTCGTAAAAATATTGAGTAATTGCGGCTTAGTGATCTACACCGCCAACTCCATGAATATGGCCGTGAGCCAATTCATCTTCGGTCGCCGCTCTGACATCGGTGACTTCAACATCGAAATTCAAAGACTCTCCGGCGAGAGGATGATTACCGTCAATCGTCACTTCATCGCCTTCGACTTTAATAACGGTGACAATACCGGGACCGGAACTGACATCGGCATGAAACTGCATACCGACTTCCACGTTATCAACACCTTCAAACATCTTGCGCGGAATAACCTGTACCATCTCTTGAAAATATTCGCCATATCCGTCTTCGGGAGCGATAGCAACTTGGAATTTGTCTCCGACCGATTTACCCTGTAAAGCTTTTTCTAAACCGGGAATGATATTGCCGCTGCCGTGAAGATAAACCAACGCATCACTGCCTATCGAGCTATCGAGTTGCTCGCCAGCCGAGTTAGTTAATGTGTAATGGATCGAAACCGCCATATTGTCAGCAACTTGCATAAATAAACCTTTAATTGATTAATGAAGGGCTGTTTATGATATAAAATTGACGCACGTTTGTGTGAAAATCTTTAAAATTAATTTCATTACTATACTAATCATGAGCCGTTGGAGACCCCCTCAACCTAAATCATCTCCCTACATCACCCGTCATGGCTATCAAGCCTTGGAACAAGAGCTCAGACAGATATGGGAAAAACGAAAAGATGTAACTGAAGCGCTTGCCGCCGCAGCCGCAGAGGGTGATCGATCGGAAAATGCCGAATATATCTATCGAAAAAAAGAACTGCGCGGTCTCGATAGACGTATTCATTACTTGCAAAAACGCTTGCCGATTCTGAAAGTGGTCGATCAAACACCGAACGATGAAGATCGCATCTATTTCGGTGCTTGGGTAACACTGGAAAACGCCGAAGGAAAGGAAGTCAAATACCGAATCGTAGGTGCAGACGAGCTCGATCCGGCTAAACAGCATATCAGCTTGGATTCGCCACTCGCCAAGGCTTTATTGAAAAAGACTTTTGACGACGTGGTCGTCATTCACATTGCCGATCAAATCTTGCAGTATACGGTGCTGGATATTTCCTATGAAGCTTGATTCGGAGAATTATTGAATCACGCCTCGCGTATCGATCAAAATTTTCTCTTTGAGGTCGGCTGCCTTCAACGATTTAAACGGCTTATGATCGACCAACAGCAGCACGATATCGGACCGCTTGATGACTTCTTGATAAGGTAACAGTGTAAAGTCCTTGTGTTCTGTTAAGTTGGGTTCTGCGACCAGTACCTCGCCAATGTCTTGCTTTCGTATTTTCTTAACGATATCCAAAGCCGGCGACTCCCGCAAATCGTCGACATCGGCTTTAAAGGCCAATCCCAAACAACCGATAACGGGATTTTTGAATTTATCGGCACTGACTTTGACTTTATCGATGACCCAATGCGGTTTGGCATCGTTTACTTCACGAGCGGCTCTAATGAGTCTGGCTTGATCCGGCGACCTCGCCACAATAAACCAAGGATCCACGGCAATACAATGCCCGCCGACACCAGGACCCGGTTGCAATATATTCACTCGCGGATGACGATTCGCCAATTTGATCAATTCCCAAACGTTGATATTTTCTTGATCGCAAATCAACGACAGTTCGTTAGCGAAAGCGATATTGACATCCCTGAATGAATTTTCGCTCAGCTTGCTGAGCTCAGCGGTTTTGGCATCTGTTGCCAAAATCTCTCCGCGCACAAAGGCTCGATAAAATTCGACAACTTTTTCGGTCGAAATTTCGTTAATACCGCCAACGATGCGGTCATTTTCCACTAACTCCGTCAATATCCTTCCCGGCAACACGCGCTCCGGACAATGCGCGACATAAACGTCCCTTCCGACGTCATGACCTTCTTCGCTTAAGATTTTTGCGACGATATCGTCGGTAGTGCCAACCGGGCTGGTCGATTCCAAAATAACAATGTTCCCCGGTTTTACGAAAGGAGCGATAACTCGCGTAGCGGCTTCAACATAGGATAGGTCTGGTATATGGTCGTCTTTGAAAGGCGTCGGTACCGCCAGAATAAAAACATCGGCTTCTTGCGGCTGCAAGCCGGCTTTCAGGTTTCCCGATTGCACGGCCGATTTGACCAAAATATCGAGATCGGGTTCGACGATATGAATCTTGCCTTGGTTAATGGTATTGACGACACGCTCGGAAGTATCGACCCCAAAGACCTCAAAGCCCTTGGTTCCTAATAACGATGCGGTAGGCAATCCGATGTAACCCAGCCCAATGACGCAAACTTTTGTTGCCGATGGTTGCATAGTTCTTCCTTATAGATCCTTTAACAATAGATGCTGATTTTCCCCCACCTTTAAAGAGTGAGAAGTCATTTTTTGGATATTTAACGCCCTCAAAGCGCGCTTAATTCGTCTTCATCGTCATCTTCATTTACAAAGACACCAATGTCCACTCCCTTTTCTTTATAGATCAATTCTCTAATTTTTTGGGTTTCTTTATTTTCATGTTCCGGAACCGGATAAATTCCGCCCTTGATTTTGTCCTTAATGACATCGAGCATCAATGCCAAGTCGATCGACTCCGCTTCTTCGGCAAAACCGTAGACGAGTGCAAAATCACACAGCGTATTGATTAGCCTAGGCACACCTTGACTGTAATAAAAGACAACAGCAATCGCATACTTATCGAACAGATTCGCACTACCGCCCGCTACCCGCAGACGATGCCGAATATAATCGACGGATTCTTTATACTTGAGAGGGTTAAGCCGATAATCCACAGAAACGCGTTGCGCAAGTTGCCTCAGTTCCGGCTTACGCAAAACCTCCAATAACTCGGGCTGACCTATCAAAATAAGCTGTAACAATAAATATTTGTCTGCATTGATATTAGAGAGTAATCTCAACTCTTCCAAGGTTTGGGCATCAAGATTTTGCGCTTCGTCGATAATGAGTACCGTGCGCCGATTTTCACTGTATTCCTTAATTAAAAAATCGACGAAAGCCTGATACCGGGACGCTTTATCGTTTCCCGCAGCTTCGATTTCGAATGCATTGAGCACCCACTGCAATAAGTCGCCGAATGCGCTATGAGCATTGGAAATAAGGCCGACTGTTAGAGTTTGATCCACTTCCTGAAGTATCCGCCTTACTAACGTCGTTTTTCCGGAACCTACTTCGCCGTTAATGACGGTAATGCCTGCCTGACTATGCAATCCGTATTCGAGCATATTCAACGCCGTTTGATGTTGTTTGCTCAAATATAAAAACTCGGGATCGGGTGTCAATGTAAAAGGCTTTTCGTTAAAGCCGTAATGTTGTGTATACATACCGCTTAATAATAAGAGGGAGACCAAATTTCATCTGACTTGTTAAGCACCGAGCCGAGATATTTAGTTTCATCGATTAACTGTAAGCTGCGTTCAATCTCCTCCGTCGTGTTAATCCCTTCGGCCACAACCAATAAACAAGCATCGGCATTCGGAAAAAACACCATTGCATCGTCCGACTGCAGTAACGGAGGTAAATCGACGATAATCATGCGATCGGGATAGCGGTTTTTCAACTCATCCGCTAAATTCAGCATTTTCGGAGTAGACAGCAATTCGGATGAACGATGAATCGAATGACCGGCCGGTAATAAAACTAATTTTTCGATTCCCGGATGAATAAACAATTCGTTCAGCGGAACATCATCTGAAAAATAATCGACAAGTCCCTTATCCGGCGAAATTCCGAAATACTCATGGATACAAGGCCTTCTAAAATCCAGATCCACCAACAGCACCGAATGATTCGCCTCCATCGCCAAGCTAATGGCTAAATTTACCGCAGTTAATGACTTGCCGGCCCCCGCCGTAGGACTGGAAACGGCAAGCACATTCCAACGATTGGCATTCATTCGTTGCAAGACTTTGGCCCTTAGAATCTTGAAAAGATCGGCGGCCGGGCTGTCTTTTAGATGAGCCACAATACGTTTTTCTTTTAGCGCTTCATCCGACACATTGATCGTTTGAGTTTGCGTATATTTAATTTCCTGAACCGGCGCTTTTTTAGCGTAGCCCGGTTTATTGATACGTGTCCTACCGCCGACATTCACATGATCCTTTCGTTGGTGCCGGGCTTTTTCGAGCGCTTTATGTATGCGTTCCATATTAATTCCTATGTTAATGCTTTTACTATCTGCTTTTACCCTTTATGTTGGCCAAATTTCGTTACCGGTATTTTTTGCAGATGCCGCGCAGCTAAATTAGCTAAGTTTTGTCTTGCTAGACTATCCATGATGGAATCTAGGGGCGAGATCAAAACACTATGAGTCGATGCCGAAATTTGAAGCGTGAAAGGTAAATTACATGCCTAATTTTCTCATCGCAACATACCACAATACATCCAAAGGTTTCACGACAAAGTGCAAAAACAGCACGAGTCCGATTAAAACGGCAAGCGAGGAAACCAAGACCTTTTGCTTTAGTCGCTGTGAATTAATTATATCTTCGGAGTTATTTATATAGGGCAAAACAACTAGAGGAGGTGCTCCGGTGACTGTAGTGAGTTGATGCGATCCGAAAATCGCTTTGTTAAAGCTTTCTTTAACAATCACGAAACCCGTCGCACCGCCCATGGACAAAATAAAGCCGAGAAAAACGATCGCTTTCCTATTGGGTTTGAATGGCTCCTCGGGGAACATCGGTGGCTCGATCAACGAGAAACGCTCGCCTTTCCTGTCTTTTTCCATAGCCTGCGCCATGTCCGCCTCCATTTGCTTAGCTTTGACTTCGCGGTATTTCGCCGTGGCGTTTTCATAGTCCCGCATCAAGGTATGATATTCCCGCTCGACTTGAGGCGCTTGTGTCAAACGCAGCTCCAAATCATTTAACTTAGCGTTCAATCTTGATTTAGATTTGCCCATTGCACGCAACTCGGCTTCCGCCGCCTCCAATTGTGCTTGCAACTGAATATAAGCTGGATTGTCCGGCTTCGCTGTCGAAACAGGTTTAATTTTAGCCGTTTGGGTTGCCATTTTTTCTAAACTGGCGATTTCCTGTTTTAATTTTTTGACATCGGGATGAGAATCGGAATAACGATCGGTCATCGTAGCCAGCTCGGCTCTTTTATTATCCAACTGCAAAATGAGCTCGCTGTTATCGGTTGCACCGCCGACTTCCTGACGTAAGGCTTCAATCTCCTTCTGTATTTTGACGACATCGGGATGATTGCTGCCGTAGCTTGCGCTCAGAGTCACGTATTCCGCTTCCTTGGTTTTTAGGCGATCTTCCGCACCGTAGATTCTTTCGCCGGTTGCCGAGTACAGGCTGGTATTTGGATTGATCTGGGCCAACTGCGCTTGCAGATATAATTTTCGTTCCTTCGCGGCATTGATTTGCCTATCGACATCAACCAATTGCTGTTCAGTTCTATCCATTAGCGTCATGTTCAACTGCTGTAATTCAGGTAGACTGGACGCATGACTTTCCTTAAATACCGCCAACCGTTTTTCCAAATCGGCGATTTGTTCCCGTAATTTGTCGCCTTCCAAGGCTAAAAAATTGGTGGTTTCGGCCGCAGCTTCGCTTCGTCTCTTTAAGTTTTCATTCAGATAAAGGCTAACTAATTCATTGGCGACCGCTTGCGCGGTTTTTGGGGATTCGCTATCAAAAGACAAGGTAAAAGCAATCGTTGCCTGAGTCGGTCTACCGCTAACCGGATCGACCACATCGGCGCTGACCATTTCTAGCTGAATGTCTTCACGCATTTCTTCGAGAATGGTACTGAGCGTTTCAGTTTTTTGCTCTTCGGTGTACAAGCCGAATTTATCGATAATCCGTTTCAGATTTGCCGTGGTCATAACGCGTTGACTGATCACCTGAATGCGTTGATCGGCATAACTGGTGACTGTTGTACGGACCAAATCTGCCGGAATTTCTTGTTGCTCGATCAAAATGGTCGCCGTCGCTCTATACACGGATGGAAGATTGATGGTCACCAATATCGTTAATGCAAACAATCCGCCGGCAATAAGCAGCATTTTCCCTTTATGCCGCTTCAACATCGCCAGATAATCTTGTAAGCTTTTCGTATTCTCTTCTTCCATACGTTTTCGTCTCTAGTCGTTTGAGTTTAAATTAGAAATTTAGGCATTGCACTATTGCTTTATTTTGCCAAATGCGTCGGCCATTGAACGCTAAATCAGCGCCTAATAACGTGAAGTCGTGAACGGATCCCAGTTATAATTCAATTGTAAATACACGGAATTCGATTCGCGGGCTTGAATATCTCTCGAGAATTCTTGCCAGCGATAACGATAACCGCCGGCTAAAGTCATCTGTCTATCGATTCGCCAACTCAATTTTGGTTCCACGCTAATAAAATCGCGATCGAATCGGGTATTTTGTTCATCGCCGCCGGCCGTGCTTTGTTGCGTCGCCGACGCATTGAGCGAAAACTTCAAATGTTCGGTAATTTTATGATCTCCGGTCAGTGTAATCCCGGTATATTGCATCAATTGCCCTTGCGAAGTCGGCCTGACGTCTTGAAAAAAACTGGCACCGATTGAGCTTCTTTCGAATTGTTTGTTGGTGCCCACCGATATTAAGTAGCCGAGGCCGCTATCTTTCTGAGTTGTTGGAGGAAGAAAGATAATTGAAGGAAATCCTGGATTATCGAAATTAAAGCGGCTGGATTGAAAGCTTTCGGATTCCGTCCAGCGTCCGCCGATCATGAAGTTACTCGTCCAAGTTTCGGAATGCGCATAGTTAAATCCGGTTTGAATACTATACATGTTACTCAGCGATTCTGTTTCAAACTCAGATTCTCCAAGAGCCAAAATACCGCTGCGTATACCGAAAAATAATAATGGATCTTGCTCTCCTCTTGTGGCGCTAATGTTCCGAGGCGTTTCAAAACGCAAATAACTCGCTAACGCAAACCACTGTAAGCGCTCGGTCCATTGATTGGTGTAATTCAATGAAACCGAATCGGTGTTATAACTTTGGAGAAAATTGGTATTATTTTGTTCGTAATCGATTTCTTCGTGACTGTAATCGAGTATTAAACTCTCCGTTTCCGACAAGCGATACGTCCAATTCGGCTGAACCGCCCAAGTGGTTCTCTCCACCAAAAATTGAGTCAATCCGGTCTCTTCAAACTGGGTGCCAATATTGTTGTCGCTAAAATAACGACCGTTCAATGTAAATTGATTACGTTCGGTTACGTTAAAACTACTCTCAAGTTTAAAATGATAGTTTTCGTTATCGATATTGGTCGGCGCATCGTAGCGATTGATGATGGCTTGAGCTGTGACACCGACATCGGCTGTTTCGCTTCGCATGCCGAATTTCGAACCGGCGGAAAAGGTTCCGCCGAAAACCTCAAATTTGCCTTGCTCGCTCCTGCGCATCAATAAATTGTCGTCGTAAAAACCGCGCAAGCTGGCCGACGGCTTAGCGTACCATTCCCGTGCATCGCACATCGTAGAGTACATCGAAGCAATCAACAAAACCGCAGACAATAGGGCTCTATCAATGTACGTAGGAATACTCAATACATCATCCTTGATTGCTTTAGTGCCTGGATATTCCATAAGCATGGTTTTCCGTTAAGGTACAACTACGACGTCGCCGGCTTGCAAAATGATGTTTTGTTCCAAATCGTCGCCGTCTTCGACATCGCCGTAGTGGAATCTGATGGCGCGTTGATTACCGTCCGGGTCGCGTCTTAAAATTTGTATACTATTTACCGAAGCAAATGGCGTCATGCCCCCCGCTTTGCTGAGTGCTTGCATGACATCGACCGGACTGTTGATGATAAATTCACCGGGTTGATTCACTTTTCCAACGACGTATATCTTATAACCGAGCAATTGTTTGGCGGCCACAATTACGACCGGTTCGGAAATATAAGCATCTAAACGGGCTTCCAATTCTTGCTCGATCTGTTCGATGCTTTTACCTTGCGCAACAATGTCTCCCGCTAACGGAAAAGAAATTCCGCCGTCGGGACGAACTAATACCTCCCGCATTAAACCTTCTTCTTTCCAAACCATGATCTCCAACACATCACCCGGCTGTATTAAATAAGCCTCCCGCTCTTGAGCAATCGCACCGAAGGATACGGCCATTAACAGACAACAACCGTAAAACCATCGGGCCGTTATTTTTAGTATTTGCATAAAACACCTCTAACTCTTTAGTCCATTTAAAATTTTATAATACGGGAAATATCGTTGAATAATAGTGAATAAATCTCTTAACTTCCAACCAAGTAACCGCCCAAAGTATTGGTAACTTACGAAATAAACCTCAATCGCGCAGTCAGAAAGCCCAATTGTTCTGATTAAATAAACTGAACCAAACGCCAATCTCATTCCGATTCGGCAAGGGATAGCGGATATTCACTAACAAGGCCCCCGCCTATTCTCTTTACTTTTCAAGCGGCCAACAGACGATCTTCTGGCAGTAGGCTAATTTTTGATAGCTGAAAAGGACGATTAAGATGCATGAAGTATAGACTTTAACGCTATAAATATGACCTTCCATGACAAGTAGTTGCTTGAACTGCGGATAAATGATTGGAAATCAGAAAAGTTTTCGCACTCAACTTTATTACAACAAAAACAGAACGGCTGTCATGATGCTTTATCTTAAAAAAAGCATTTGAGTGCATCAAACTACTGTTCGCTCTGAGCCCTTTGACTGCTCTCAGGAGAACCTTCTCGAAGGGTGATGGGTAGTTTGAGGCTTTTCCGAGCTGGTGAACGTGTTGTAGATCCTTCATGCTTCGACTCGGTTTAGCACGAACAGTTTACAACACATGCCAGCTGCTCTTTTTAGGTTTATAGAAACGATAACTTTACCCTGCTTTAACATTCGCCGGGAATAAGATATTGAAAAGTAGAAAATATTTTGGCATTACCCTATCGAACCAGTCTTATTTACATTAACTAGGTAAAAATTATAATTCAATACCTTAAGCCACAGGCACTACATTTGTTACGGCTGGGTTAAAAGACGTCTTTGTCATCATCACAAAAATAAAAGCATTCAAGAACATTTTCTTTGTTAATTACAACTTTAACCCGACATAATTAAAAGAAACTTATGTTACATCTTAATGACACCGCACCCCTTTAACTTTAGATTTTGTTTGTTGAATCCGCGAAAGAACAGACATACCTTAGCGCAATTTAAATAAAGAGCTGTATAGCATTCCTTCTGTGATTTAACTTTATAACAATGATCTAACTTTAGCAAATTTATGACTTTTTATAAGCAAATATAATTGATTTTTACTATATCAACATTAAAGTATTAATCCTAGAAAGAGCAGTTGGCATGTGTTGTTGTAGACCGTTCGTGCTAAGCCGAATCGAAGCATGAAGGATCTACAACACATTCACCGGCTTGGTGATGTCTCTCAAATGATCTTTTTAGGTTAATCTCCGCTGGGTCCTTGATGCTTAATTTCCTACCATGCCTATGAGGTTCTTCAGGTACAGGTAAACATTCATCTATTTCTGCACGAAATAACGACCACTCACCACTTCCGGTTCTGGAAGCATTTAACAATTCATCACGGATTGTAGGGTACGCTGCGCGTACCTAATGGATGCCATTGTTTTGCAAAACCTTAGGGCAAAAAAAAGCCCGTGTTGAGTGCTCAACACGGGCTTTTGGGATAAGCGCCTGGCAATTCCCTACTTTCACATGGCAAAGTGCCACACTATCATCGGCGCTAAGCGGTTTCACTGCCGAGTTC
>JAHJSQ010000156.1 GCA_018830325.1 Gammaproteobacteria bacterium | reverse complement strand
TGCGCCCCACCTGAAACACAAGTTCGCGCAATAGGTAATTGGGTCCGGTGTGCGGCGCCTCAAACGCGCGGACTTGGCCGATTTGACCTAAGCCAGTGGCTGTAGCCATGGTCGTACCACTTTGCCCAAAGGCCCCGTCGCCACGAACCCACCATAGAATTTGCAGCACACCGGCAACGGGGATGAGAACCAAGGCGGCGCTGACTTGACCTGCCAAGAGCGCACCGCCTGCCAAAGAAATCGCAATCAACAACGCGGGCGTCAGGGGGGTTTTCCAGCGCGGAACGGTCGTGAGTTGCGCGTAGATCATCGAGGTCGTGAAAACAGTCGCCACCGAAAGGAGCGCCCCGATCAAGCCCACCACCGCAAGCCGGATGTCAAAAAACACCAATCCCGCCGCATAGACCCCCATGACCAAGAGAGCGGCAACCGCACAGACGCCTTCTCGGCTGAGCCAGCTGGAACGCCATTGGCTAAAGGCCTTCCAGGCTCGTTCAGGGTGGCCGAGGTGAAATGTCGAGGCCATCAGGCCGCCAACGGCAAGAGCATAGGCAATGACGAAGAAAACAAAGGCCACCCAGCCTGAAACGGCAGGCAGGCCTAAACCAAGCCAGACAAGTAGGCCAAAACCCAACCCAGAGAGCGTGGTGAAGACGATGACGGATGGTGCGGGGTGCATCAGAGCTTCTCCAAGGTCTTGTCGAGCCATCCAAGAAAGCCCTTGGGTTCTTGGATTACAGGGGCGAGAAAGGGGGCGAGAACGTCGATTTCGCCGACTGGTTTAGGCTGATCGAGCTGATCCTTGAGGCGCGGCGGTAAGTATTTGTTGACCGGTTTGGTGGCCTGCTCGGGCATGAGATCGATCCCACCGCGCTCTGCGGTTAATTTCGACACATTGCTCTCAGGATCCGCGAAATCGCCGAAATGCCGGGCACCCGCAGGGCAGGTGCGCACGCAGGCGGGCACGCGGTCCACCTCGGGGAGGTTTTCGTTATAGATGCGGTCGACGCAAAGGGTGCATTTCTTCATTACCCCTTCGGCCGCGTCCATTTCGCGCGCGCCGTAGGGGCAGGCCCAGGCACATAGGCCACAACCGATGCAATCGGTTTCGTTGACCAGAACGATCCCATCCTCCACCCGCTTATAGCTGGCCCCTGTCGGGCAAACCGTGACGCAGGGCGCGTCCTCGCAATGCAGGCAAGACTTGGGGAAGTGGATCAATTGTGCGGCAGGGTGCGGCATCGTCGAGGTTGCCAACGGCTGCACCTCGTAGCTGTGCACGCGGTTGAGGAAGGTGCCCGAGGGGTCAGCTCCGTAGGGCTGCTGATCGCTCAGCGGAGCACCGTAGTTTTCGGTATTCCAGCCCTTGCAGGACACGACACAGGCATGACAACCTACGCAGGTGTCGAGGTCGATCACGAGGCCCATCTTGCGCTGTGTCGATTTTGGAAGCGAGGTCATGTGATGCGCTCCTCAATGGTATATGCCGGTGCAATCAGAGTGACCGGTTCTTCCTTGGCCTTATCCCATGTGACAATGAACCAGACGAATGATCCGACCGTCACCGCGACAAAAGTCAGAATTGCGAGCAATGTCAGGGTTTTTCCGCTCATTTGCCAACCTTCCATTCAAGATGTGAGGGCCCTTGGGGAACGGGGGATTTGAGTGGGGCGAAGATGGGCTTCGCCTCTGATGGGGTGTCGGTCCTGGTGATCTTGACCCGCAGGTCAAACCATGCGGCCTGTCCGGTGATCGGGTCAGAATTCGACCAGCGCAACCCGTCGCCCTTGGGTGGCAAAAGCTCATGGATGAGGTGGTTGAGTAGAAAGCCACGGGTGGCCTCTGGGGCATCCTCACTTAGAGCCCAAGCGCCTTTTCGTTTGCCGATGGCGTTCCATGTCCAGACGGTATTCTCATTGAGCGCGGCCATGTGGGCGACCGGCACAGTGATTTCGCCATGAGCAGACGTGACGCGTGCCCAATCGCCGTCGGTGAAACCGTGCTGTTGCCAGATTTTCGTGGGTAAATAGAGTGGGTTATGCCCGTGGATCTGGCGCAGCCATGCGTTCTGCGTGCCCCATGAGTGATACATCGCCATCGGGCGTTGGGTCAGAGCATGGACCGGGAATTCATCCGTACTGACGCTGTCGTCTTCAAACGGCGGATACCAGATTGGCAGGGGATCGAGCGTGGACTTGATCCGTTCGCGCAGGTGGTCGGGCGGTTGACGGTCGCCATGACCCTCAGCGGCAAGCTGGAATCTGCGCAGCGTTTCAACATAAATATCAAAGACATAGGGCTGCGGCGTGTCAAAGAGTCCCATGCCGACTGCCCAATCCTGATAGGCCATATTCCACGGTTTGTAGTAATTCGCCCCCTCAGGAATATGGCTGACATAGAAACCCCCGTTCTCGATATAGCGGTCAAGCTGCGCGGGATTGGGTGCGCCGCGCCCGGTCTCGGTTCCATCGCCGCGAAAGCCTGCGAGTGGGCCAATTCCCGGTTTTCGCTCGTGGTTGACAATGTAATCGGCGTAATCGGCGTATTTCGCCGAGCCATCCTCAGTGGTGAAGCCGGGCAGCTTCAGCTTATTGGCCAGTTGCACAAGGACGGTCTGAAAGCCGCGCACATCACGGTCAGGGGCGATCACAGGCCAGCGTATCGCATCGGCGGCTGCATCCGCTTCGCATATGGGGCGATCAAGCAGCGAAATGCAGTCATGCCGCTCCAGATAGGTCGTATCAGGCAGGATCAGATCGGCATAGGCAACCATTTCCGAGCTATAGGCATCCGAATAGATGATGCGGGGAATGACGTATTCACCCGTTTCGTCGGTGTCCGTCAGCATGTCCATCACACCGCTCGTGTTCATGGATGAGTTCCAGGACATGTTGGCCATATACATGAAGAGCGTGTCGATTTTGTAGGGATCCCCCGCGTGGGCGTTGGAAATCACCATATGCATCAGCCCGTGGCTGGACATCGGGTTTTCCCATGTGAACGCCTTGTCTATGCGGGCCGGCGTGCCGTCTGGCTTGAGCGCCAGATCTTCGGGACCGCGCACGAAGCCCAGATGCGGTCCGTCGAGCGGGCAATCAGGCTGCACGCCGCAATGCGGTTTGGGATGTGCGCTGACGGGTTTCGGAT
>JAHJSQ010000104.1 GCA_018830325.1 Gammaproteobacteria bacterium | reverse complement strand
TTTGCTTGTCCAAAGAAAAGTATCCAAAAGAAAAGACACCCGGAGGCCGCTGCATCCTGCGCGCTGACGATTTTGCCGAGGGTTTTCGGAAGGGCTATCCCTAGCCCTCCGAAAACGAGCGGCATCCCTGCCGCTCCCCTAGCGGGCTATTCTCGGCAAAATCGCCAGTGCTCGGCGCGGCCTAACGGGGCCCAGGGAGGGGTACCATAAGTTAAACCAAATTGACTAAGCGTTCCAGGAAACAGGTTAACATATTGATATATTAGTTATTTTAATGTGTTTTTCCTGCCGTCCCCCTTTCTAATAGTTGTCGAAGTTATTTCATGCTCGTTCCTAACTATCTGAGATAATTTAGGTGCTGGGTGAACGGCAGTCCTCGATAGACAAATCCCGTACCTTTTATTCTTAGACGGTTTCTCGGTCAAAAGGGACTATTTTGACCTTTCTCATGCACGAATAATCAAGGCAAGAGACGCGTACTGCGCTCGACCCGCCAATATCAAGCAAGTTCGGAAAACCATGTTTTGACGTTAAGTCTAGTTATGATATAGTCATTTAATGAGAATCATTATTACTTATTATATTGTTTTGGGTTTCCAAGACTAAGAGGCTAAGCGAATGAACTTAAGTTTAAAAAACCTCATCGTTGGCGATTGCGGCCGCATTACCGGCTTCGATAAATCTGCAAAGGCCTACCGGAAACGTTTGTTGGCGATGGGTTTAACACCAGGGACACAGTTTTGTGTCACTCGCTTTGCGCCAATGGGGGATCCTGTCGAGATAAAACTGCGTGGTTTTTCATTGACATTGCGTAAGGATGAAGCTTCCGTCTTATTGATCGAGAAAATTTAATGGCAATCGATTTTACGATAGGCGTCGTCGGTAATCCGAATTGCGGTAAAACGACCCTGTTCAACATTTTGACCGGTTCTAAACAGCATGTAGGCAATTGGCCGGGTGTGACCGTCGAAAAGAAAACCGGAGAATACCGCTTCGATCATAAAATCGTGCGTGTGGTCGATTTACCGGGTACCTACTCCCTGGAAGCGGCCGATGACGATGTTTCTCTCGATGAGAAAGTAGCCAGAGACTATGTTGCGGCTAGGGAAGCGGATTTGATCATTAATATCGTCGATGCGTCAAACATTGAGCGTAATCTATATTTGACTTCTCAGCTCCTGGAAATGCGGGTGCCGATGATGATCGCACTGAACATGATTGATGCCGCTCGACTAAAAGGCGTGGCGATCGATGTTGATGAACTTTCCAATTTATTGGGTTGCCCGGTTGTACCAATCAGTGCATCGACCGGAGAAGGAATAAGGCATTTAAAGGAAGTCATTAATCGTGCCGCGCAGGATAAGCCCATTCCGAGTCTCGATATTCCTTATGCGCCGGCTTTAGAACAAGCTATCGACAAGTTATCGCCGTTATTGCAACCGCTGGCCGAACAGCACCGTTGCGACCGGCGTTGGTTGACTGTTCGTTTGCTCGAAGACGACACTTTAGCTAAACAAATTGCCGGTCATGAACTCAAAGGGACTGTTGCGGCTCTGCAACGACAAATAGAAACCGAAGCTGCTGACGAGATCGATATTCTAGCCGCCGATGCTCGCTATGGATTCGTCAATTCATTGACTCAGCGTTTCGTGATCCATACTCAACAATTAAATCGGCATACTACCGAGCGAATTGATGCCTTGGTATTGAATCGCTTTTTAGGCATACCGATTTTTTTGCTGGTGATGTATTTGATGTTCATGTTCACGATTAATATCGGCAGCGCTTTCATAGATTTTTTTGAACAAGTGACCGGAGCATTTTTTGTCGATGGTTTAGCGTTTGTATTAAATCAAATGAATTGGCCGGACTGGTTAGTGGTTTTAATCGCTCAAGGCGCGGGCGGAGGGGTGCAAGTCGTCGCGACGTTTATTCCTATTGTCGGGTTTTTATTTTTGGTGTTGTCCGCTTTGGAGGATTCCGGCTACATGGCGCGCGCCGCTTTTGTGATGGACCGTTTTATGCGCATGATCGGTTTGCCCGGTAAATCTTTCGTGCCGATGATCGTCGGTTTCGGTTGTAACGTACCTGCAATCATGGCAACTAGAACGCTGGAAAATCAACGTGATCGGATTCTAACCAATATGATGAACCCGTTCATGTCCTGCGGCGCTCGGTTGCCGGTTTATGCTTTGTTCGCGGCGGCTTTTTTCCCGGTCGGCGGACAAAATTTAGTGTTCGGATTGTATTTGATCGGCATTGCGGTGGCGGTTTTTACCGGCCTGATTATGCGCCATACCTTATTCAAGGGCGAGGCTACACCATTTATCATGGAGCTGCCGGCTTATCATATTCCGCGCCTGCGGAGCGTTTTACTCAGAACTTGGGATCGACTCAAAACTTTCATTTTCAATGCCGGTAAGGTGATCGTGCCGATGGTATTGGTTTTGAATTTTCTCAATGCTATGGGTACGGATGGTAGTTTCGGTCGTGAAAACAGCGATCAATCGGTATTGAGCGAAATCGGGCGTGGTTTGACGCCGATTTTTAAACCTATGGGCATAGAGAATGACAATTGGCCTGCCACGGTCGGTATTTTTACCGGCGTGTTGGCTAAAGAGGCCGTAGTCGGTACTTTGAATGCTTTGTACAGCCAAATGGCGTTCGATGATGCTGAGGTTGACGATGAAGGTTTTGATTTAGTCGCAGCCCTGAGTGAGGCGGTGAAGACGATTCCTGAAAACTTATTGGGTGTTGCCGGTAATCTGTTGGATCCATTGGGGCTCGACATTGAAACCGCAGTCAATGACCAAGAAGTCGATGCAGGAACTTACGGGGCAATGCGAGTTAGTTTCGACGGTCAAGCCGGGGCTTTCGCCTACCTATTATTCATTTTATTGTATGCGCCTTGCGTTGCGGCAACGGCGGCGATCTATCGAGAAACTAACTTAGGTTGGACATTGTTTGTCGTCTTTTGGACGACTGGTATTGCCTACATGACCGCGACATTTTTTTATCAATTATCGACCTTTAGCGATCACCCAAGTTATTCGTTGACATGGTTGATTGGGCTAAGTCTTTTCTTTTTATTGGTGTTGTTAGTGTTGCACTTATCCGGGCGAAACTCCAGCAACCCCGTTCAACAGGAGAAAACCGGTGATACTGTCCGATCTTAGAAACTATATTAAGCAAAGGCATAAAGTGGCGATGGTTGATCTGGTCAATCATTTCGATATGGATGCCGACGCGATAAGAGGCATGTTAGGTAAATGGATCAGTAAAGGAAAAATTAAATCGTCATCGCCGAATGGGTCGTGTGGAACCAGTTGTTGTAAATGCGACCCGGCATTAACCGAATTTTATGAATGGATTGATTAGGGAAAGGTGAAAGGTGAAAGGGGAGTACCGCTGTTTCCCAAGCTCCAGCTTGGGAAATCGGTACGCGAAGCTCTAGCTTCGCGAAACAAAGCGCATAGGCGCTATTTTTTGCACGACGGCTTGGATTGATAACAATTCAAATCGTTTGACGGCGTGCTTTTTCCCCAAATTTGAAATGATAGCCAAAAAACTTCCTAACGAAGTTTAAAACTTAAATTTCGTCTAGAATGCTTAATATCTTTGAATTGATAGGAAGCATATAATGTCCGAGCAACCCTTAAATAGTATTCTAATCGGCTATCTTTCCGAAGTGCGCGGAGATGGCATGGAGGCCAGAATAGCCGAACAGCATTCTTCCGACTTGCCGATTATTCGAATTGGTAACGAAGAAATCCTGGCCGGTCATATTGGTTCGTATGTCGTTATTAGACAAGGTGTAATCGGCGTGCTGGCCCTGGTTTTTAAAATGTGGGAGCGAGATCGTTTCGATTCGGTCGGGATACGTAAGGCGGACCGTTTTATCTCGTTGATTCCGGTCGGGGAAATCCAGGAAAACGGCAGCTTTGTTCGCGGCGTTAGACATTATCCGACACCCGGTGCGAAAGTTTACGCGGTCGGCTTAAGCGAAATTAACGCTATTTTTTCTGCCTTTAGGGATTACGAATTTTTTATCGGCCAGTTAGCATCGCATAAGGAATATCATCTCAGTCTCGATCCTCGCGCCTTGTTCGGGCGGCACTTCGCGATCATCGGACAATCCGGCTCGGGTAAGTCCTGGACCGTCACTAGCCTGATTCAACATACCATCAAGGCCATGCCGAAAGCGCATTTGATTATGTTGGATTTACATGGCGAATATTGTTGGAAGGACGATAATGGCACAATTCAATCTGCCTTTCCTAGCGACATGGTCAACTATGTCGATGCGATGGATATGGAGATGCCTTATTGGATGATGAGTTATTCAGAGTTAGTCGATCTCTTTATCGATCGCAACGATAACGGCGCTTCGATGCAGATGGCATTCATGCGTGAAATCTTGCAACAACTCAAGCGGAAGGAAGCAAAGGAAATCGGTTTAGGCGTGGTTTCGATCGATACGCCGATTTATTTTTCACTGGCCGAATTGTATATGCAGTTCAAGAATGCCAATGAAGAGCGTAAGGATTTCGGTAAAAGTAAAGGTGCCTTATTTGGTCAATTCGACGAATTTTTAGTCAGAATGCAGAGTCGATTCAATGATGTTCGTTATGATTTCTTGTTAAAACCGAAAAAACGCAATACTTCAGCCGGCATGGCCGATTTACTGCGGCAGTTCATCGGATTGGGCGATAACAAGGCCAATATTACCGTTGTAGATCTAAGTTCGGTGCCGACCGATGTTAGGCCGGCGGTTTCCGCACAAGTGGGCCGGTTGGCCTATGAATTCAATTATTGGAACCCGAGACGCCGGGAATTTCCGATTACGCTGATTTGCGAAGAGGCTCATGCTTATATCCCGCGTGAAAAAGGCGGTCAGTTCGAAGGAACGAAAAGGATGATGGAGCGTATCGCAAAAGAAGGGCGAAAATACGGCGTTTCGATCGGGGTCATTAGCCAAAGGCCGACCGAATTATCGGAAACGATGTTGGCCCAATGCAGTTCGTTTTTCTGCCTGAGAACCACCAACCCGGACGATCAAGCCTATATACGTGGATTGGTTCCGGAAGCCGAAGGCGACTTGACCGATATTTTAACTTCTCTCGGAAGAGGTGAGGCATTAGTTCTGGGTGAGGCTGCGCCTTTGCCGACGCGCGTGCAGATCTATCGTCCCAATCCCGAGCCGAAAAGTAATGACGTGGATTATTATACGGGTTGGCGTGAAGGCCCTGACGATTTGGATGTGGATCAAATTGTGCAGTTATGGCGCACTCAAACCAGAAAATAAACCATGCCTTTCTCTTTCGGTGCACAACTGCTTTTAAACGGCGATATCGATGGCTGTGCCAAACTGAGGGCCGGCGTTTTCCTGCGTTTGTTTGAGAAGTTCAATTCTGGCATCACTCGCCATTCTGGCGGCGTTGGCTGCCACACTAAAATCTTGAGCGGATGGTTGCGCCGGAGCAAGTGCCGCTCTGCGAATAGATTCGGCTTTTCTTAGCGTTGCCTCCGGATCGCCGGGGGCCGGAGAAGTGTCGATTTGGACTTCGCCGCCGATGGCGTAGCGGTTTCCGTCGGGTCCGGTTTGATAGGAAAAGCTTGCGCCGCTGACGGCAATGCCTGCGGCCGCATTTATATGCGCTTGCTCATGAGCCCTGACTTCGGCGTCCCGGGCCTTTAATGCCTCGATTTGACGCTGTTCCTCAATAGAAAATTGCGCATCATCCGCAAGGCTTGTGTCTCGTCCTTGGATTTGAGTGTCGTTTTCGGAAGCGTTAGGATTTTGTTCGGCAGCTACCGTATTTCGAAAATTAAATCCTACAAAAGTGGGTTGAATGCTGGTTAAATCCGGCAGCATAAGCTCACCTTTTGCCAATGGTTCATTCGTTTGCCTGCACGGTTCGATAGGGTTTAAAAATTCCGCTTATCCTAAAAAGAGCAGGTGAGGGCCTCAAACTACCGTTCGTCCTGAGCCCTGTCGAAGGGTGAGCGGTAGTTTGAGGCCTCACTAAGCCGGTGAAAGTGTTGTAGACCCTTCATGCTTCGACTTAGCTCAGCACGAACGGTCTACAATACATGTCAACTGTTCTTTTTAGGCTTATCGGTTAACGGCATTTAACAGAGAGACAAGAAATATCATCGTGAATTTCATTTTTTTGCATGTAGTCGGATAATTCGGCTTGAATGGCTTGTATTCGTTGTCCCGATGTAGATTGTTTTAAGGTTTTCAACAACCAATCATGGCCGGAACATTCGGAGAGAGGATCTTCAATGTCGACGAGTCCGTCGGAATAGAAAAATAATTCGCACTCTTGCTGCCATTGCCAGATTTCTGTGCCATCGTCAAATTCGTCATCGTCCAGGACGCCGGCGAATGTATGTTGCGATTTGAATGCTCGGATCGGAATGCCTTGAAGATCCAGAGCCCATTGGTCGGGTAAACCGCCGTTCCATATTTCGATCAATTGATTGCGGTAATCGACCATGCCTAGGGCTAATGCCACGAAATGCCCGGCCGGTAATTCTTCTTTTAGGCGATTGTTGATTTCTCTAGCAATGCAAGACACCAATAATCTTTTTTGGGTCATTCCTTGAAAGACTTGATTGACGATGATGGTCGGCAGCGCCGCCGCAAGGCCGTGTCCGGTCGAGTCGGCCAACATAAAATAAAGCCGGTCGGGGCTGATACGTTTAACGCAAACTAAATCGCCGCTAAAACGTCTGGCTGGCAGTAGCCAATAATTCAACTGCGGGTCTTGTAAGTCGTTTTGATGAATCAAACGATCGAAAATCGTCTGCGCGAAATGTTGTTCGACTTCATTTTGGTCTTGGTAGGCTTGGAGTTGGCGATTTCCCTCAATGATGCTGTTTTGCATCTCGATCGACCGTTCGATGCTCGTTATTTTCGCATAGAGAATCGCTGGATTGATGGGCTTGGGCAAATAATCGTCGGCGCCCGCCTCAAGGCCTTTGACGATATTATCCTCGCCGTCGACAGCGCTCAAAATAAGAATCGGAACCCATTTGTCGATATTCAAGGCTCTGATTTTGGCAGTCGCTTCAAAGCCATCCATGACCGGCATCATGATATCCATCAGTACCAAGTCCGGATGTACGTGATTGAATTGTTCGATGGCTTCGAGTCCGTTTTCGGCAAATAGGATTTGATGCGCTTTTCTCGATAATAGCTTAAACAGCATCAGTCTATTTTGCTCTATGTCGTCTACGACCAATATTTTCATGGCTTGATGTGATTCGTGTAAGTTGAACTATTGTGACGCAATTACCAATAATAGTTGTGCCTTGTAAAACCAGCAAGAAAATGAGGAATCTAAGGCTCGAAGCAGATCGGTAATTGCTATAAAATGAGCGGGTTTACCTTGATGTTGCGGTTTAATTCGAGCTTGGCATGAACTAGCTCAACTATGACGACTTTATGATTTAATGAAAATACTCATTTTAGGAGCCGGTATGACCGGCTCGTCCGTTGCCAGTGCTTTGGCAAGCGAAGAAAACGATATTGTTGTAATCGATAGAAAACCGGAATTATTAGCGGCGTTGAAAGAACGCTACGATATTGCTACGGTAGCGGGCAATGCGGCTCATCCCAGTATATTAGAGATGGCCGGTGTTCGCGATACCGATATCGTCATCGCGGTGACCGACCGTGACGAAACCAATATGCTGGCTTGCCAGATCATCAATACCCTATACAGTAAGCCTAAAACGATCGCTCGGGTAAGGGCAATCGATTTTCTTAAGCATCCCGAATTATTCAATCCTTATGGAATCGCGATCGATATCGTGATCAGTCCCGAGCAGATTGTCATGGAAGCGATTCATAATTTAATCAAGTTTCCGGGCGTTTTACATATTTCTTCATTTGCGGACGGACTAGTAAGGCTGTTTTCGATCAAGGCCGTTCCCGAGGGCTTTTTAACCGGCAAAAAAATAAAGGCGCTCAAACAAAAGCTTGCCAACGGAAAAATCCGCGTCGTGGCGATATTCAGACAGGGCGAATCGTTGGATGTCAATGGCGAGGCCGATATACTCGAAGGCGACGAAGTTTTTTTCGTATCGCCGAGGCATAAAATCCGCAAAGTATTGACCGAACTTCATACTTTGGAAGAACCGGTCAAAACGATCATGATCGCCGGCGGCGGCCATATCGGCAAACGCTTAGCGATGGCGCTCGAGCATAATCATCAAGTCAAGGTCATTGAACACGACCCGATCCGGGTTAAAAAAATTGCCAACGAACTCGAAAATACTGTAGTACTACAGGGCGACTGTACCGAAGAAACGTTACTCGTCGATGAACTCGTTGCTAAGACCGATTTGTTTTGCGCAGTCACTAATAACGACGGCGTCAATATTATTGCTGCCGCCTTGGCGAAAAAGTTGGGCGTCAAGAAAACGATTTGTTTGATCAATCATGGTTCTTATATCAAGCTATTGACCGGCAGTGAAATCGATGTCGTGGTTCAGCCGAATCAGGAAACTTTGGGGCATATTCTCAAACATGTTCGCAAGGGCGATGTCGCCAGGGTAAGTTCTTTGTGCGGAGGGAGCGCCGAAGCTATCGAGGCAATCGCACATAAGGACGAAGACGGCCGTTCATTATCGGTCGTGGGGCTTAGAGTCGATGAAGTGAAGCTTCCCGAAGGTGTCGTGCTAGGCGCCTTGATTCGAAATAAAGAAGTCATTCCGATTCATCATGATACGGTCTTCGAAGAAAACGATCATATCGTGATGTTCGCGCTGGATAAAAAGCTGGTTAAAAACATTGAAAGCTATTTTCAGCGCATTTAACGGACTGTCATATGCAAGCTAAAGTCGTTTTAAGAAGCATCGGTTTGCTGTTGATGATGTTCAGCACTACGCTGTTCCTGCCGTTGTTGGTTTCTTATATTTACCAGGATCAAGCCGAATTATTGTTTTGGCAAAGTTTTTTGATCCTACTGGGTGCGGGTGCCATGCTTTGGTTTCCGTTCCGTAATGAAAAGCGTCAACTCTATCATCGTGATGGTTTTTTGATCGTCGCGTTGTTTTGGATGATTCTGGGGACGATGGGAGCCGTGCCGTTTATTTTAGGCGATACGCCTAGTTTGTCGATCACCGATGCCGTATTCGAATCGGTTTCGGGTTTCACGACGACCGGCGCGACCATTCTCGAAGGTTTGGACGATATACCTAAGTCGATTTTGTTTTATCGGCAATTGTTGCAATGGTTCGGCGGGATGG
The DNA here is from genome assembly GCA_018830325.1 of Gammaproteobacteria bacterium. Taxonomy (GTDB): domain Bacteria; phylum Pseudomonadota; class Gammaproteobacteria; order Methylococcales; family Methylomonadaceae; genus Methylotuvimicrobium. The sequence goes on along the minus strand of JAHJSQ010000104.1, from coordinate 2,903 downwards.
GCGTTATCGTGCTGGCATTAGCGGTTTTGCCGGTGCTGGGTATCGGCGGTATGCAGTTGTTTCGGGCGGAAGTGCCGGGGCCGGTCAAAGACAGTAAGTTGACGCCACGTATCGCCGGGACTGCTAAGGCGCTTTGGGTGATCTATTTAGGGATCACGATAATCTGTGCGATCGCTTATCGCATTGCCGGTATGGATTGGTTCGATGCGATCGGGCATTCTTTTTCGACAACGGCTAATGGCGGTTATTCGACGCATGACGAGAGCATCGGCTTTTTCAAAAATCCAGCGATAGAAATCGTCGCGATTTTTTTTATGGCCGTATCCGGTATGAATTTCGCTTTACATTTTGCAGCATTGCAAAGTGCTTCGTTGAAAGTTTATCTATTGGATAGCGAGGCGCGTACCTATTTGTTGCTGATGATTTTATCGGGGTCAGTGGTCGGAGGAGTATTATATTATAAAGATATCTCTGATTTTTCGTTGTTCGATGCAATGCGGCATGGCATGTTTCAAATCGTCTCGTTTATGACCACGTCCGGTTTTTCAACGACCGATTTTTATAACTGGCCAGGACCGGTGCCGGTAATGCTGGTGTTTATCGGCTTTGTCGGCGGCTGTGCGGGTTCGACGGCTGGAGGCTTGAAAGTCATACGCGTAATGTTACTTTATAAACAAGGTGACCGAGAAATCCAACGCTTGATTCATCCGAATGCCTGTATTCCTGTTAAAGTAGGTAAGGAAGTGCAGCAAGAACGCATTATCGAGGCAGTTTGGGGCTTTTTCGGTTTATATGTCGTATCTTTCGGGATTATCATGTTATTGATGATGGCCGGGGGGCTCGATCAAGTAACGGCTTTTTCCGCGGTCGCTGCCTGTATCAATAACGTCGGCCCAGGCCTAGGCGATGTTGCGACAAGTTTTAGAACGGTAAGCGACCCGGTCAAGTGGTTGGCATGTTTTGCGATGCTTTTGGGGCGCTTGGAAATATTTACGATTTTAGTATTGCTTTCACCGAAATATTGGCGTTACTGATTATGGCAATAATGGGTAAATTTTATGAATAGTCGGATCGAAATAGAATGTATTCAAAAAGAATTCGACGAGGTTTGTAAGCGCTGCGATCAATTACGTCATCAATCGATACAGGGCAATCTGAGTACAAAAATGGCTTATGAGCAATGCGCGCCGAGCCTGGAAATCAAGCGGCACAATACCAAACAGTATTTGGCTAAATTGATAGAGAATGATTCCAAATTAGATGAGTATTATTTGCAAAATACAAAAAAATCCTTACAGGAATTTGTAGAAGGCATACGAAATGCCGAATCGAAAATTCATAATGCTCGTATCATGCCTCCGTTTTTATATTAATAGCCCCTCGTCGTTCTGGAAGAGACTGGATATCAATGTTCTTTTTCTGGTTCCCACGGTCCCCCGTGGGAACCCATACCAGGACTGCCCGAGGCAAGATCGGTATACATTCCCACGCTAGAGCGATGGGAATGAGGAAAGGGGCCGGCAATTAATGTTCTTTTTTCTGGCTCCTACGGTCCTCCGTGGGAGCCATACTTGGGCTGCCCGAGGCAAGATTGGTATGCATTCCCACGCTAGAGCGATGGGAACGAGGAAAAAGGAAATAGTTTTAGTATTTTTCTGGTTTCCACGGTCCTCCGAAGGAACCCATAATGTAAACCGATGACAAGCCATAAAAATTCTACAAAGATTGTTTTAACTGAAGCAAATCTATTAGTACCGCAAGTTAAGAGTAAGCGCTTAGCTTCATTGGCTAAGCAGGCCCTTAAAACCGATCGTTTCGAGAAATCGAGAAATTTAACCGATGGAAATGAAACGATTGAATTAGCTCAGGAAATTTCGGTTTTATTGAAAAATGCGGTGCTGACGATAAATCGTAGAATAGACGAAATCAAAAAACGCTATCCGCCCGGTAAGCAAGATAAGTTGTTTACGATTCGATACGGCGATCTTGAAAAGCTAAAACAAAGACGCTTGAAAGAGATTTTCGAGTTGCTTGATATAGAGAAGCCGACGAAATTCAAGCTAATAGCCGAGTTGGATTATTTCGGGGTTAGAGTCAGTCATACCGACTAAAGTAAATTTTCCCCGGATTATATGATGATCGATACCGCAACGGTTGCTTTAGCCGCTTTATTTACGACGGTCGGACCATTGGATGTGGCCGCCGTTTTTACCGCGATGACGGCTTCGGCGACGCTTAAGGAACGACAGGTCTATGCGGTTCGCGGAGTCCTTAGCGCGACCATGATCTTATTGGTCTTTGCGTTTGCCGGCGACTTTTTATTGAATAGTTTGGGCATTTCGCTGGCTGCCTTGAGAACCTCGGGCGGCATTTTATTATTTTTGATTGCTCTCGATATGGTTTTCGCGCGTTCTTCGGGAGCGCTTACGACAACGTCGGCGGAAACCGATGAAGCCCGTTTGAGGCATGATATTTCGATTTTCCCCTTGGCGACTCCCTTGATTGCCGGTCCCGGGGCTATGGGGGTGATTATTTTGCTAATGGCCGATGCTGCCGGCGATTTCTCCCGTCAATTGGTCGTTTTGTCGTCATTATTCATTATCATGTTTCTGACACTGTCGATTTTGTTAATGGCTAGTCAAGTCCATCGGTTTTTAGGTGTTACCGGCATCCAAGTCATTACCCGGATTTCGGGGATTCTACTTTCGGCATTGGCGGTTCAGTTTGTTTTCGACGGTATCGAGCAGAGTGGTTTGGTTGGGTAGGTGAAAGAGGAAAGAGGAAAGAGGAAAGAGGAAAGAGGAAAGAGGAAAGAGGAAAGAGGAAAGAGGAAAGAGGAAAGAGGAAAGAGGAAAGAGGAAAGAGGAAAGAGGAAAGAGGAAAGAGGAAAGAGGAAAGAGGAA
>JAHJSQ010000103.1 GCA_018830325.1 Gammaproteobacteria bacterium | reverse complement strand
CTAGCTTCCCGACAATCAAGAAAAATTGAACGAGCGAGTCGGGATTGATTGAGAATGTGCGTAGGTTGTGTCGGTCACAGGAAGCTGGAGCTTCCGGGGTGTCTTTCCCAAGCTGGAGCTTGGGAAAGAGCGTGATGTGGGTTGGCCGTTTTTAGCTTGACGCGCATGGCTTGCGAACCCCGTCCTGCTAAGGGTATGCTGATCTTTGGGCTTTAGCTGAAGAAACTTGCTAATCAGGTTCCATTTTGAAAGGTGCGACCAAACCGCATGTATTTTCTTGGGTGATTTGGGGTACGACCACCTTCGTGGCTTTTCTGGCGCAACTTAAAAACCAAGGCGGCGCTGGGACTTGGCCAATCGGGGTGTCGGGGATTCTTACGATCTTCATTGCCATACTGGCTTTCGCAAAGCGCGGAGATGTGACGATCACAAAAACAGATTGGGTTTTCCTGGTAACGGCGTCATCTTTTTTACCGCTGTAGTATTTCACCTCGGATCCACTCTGGGCAGTTGTCATTCTCACGACAGTGGATGTGCTGGGTTTCGGCCCTACGATTCGCAAGGCCTATCACCAGCCGAAATCCGAGCCGTTAAACTTTTACGCTTTATTCGCTATCCGCAATCTATTGGTTGTTATGGCGCTTGAACATTATTCATTGACAACCGTACTATTCCCTGCCGTGTTGGGGCTAACATGCGTATTCATCATGGCTTTGATGATGTACCGCAGGCTAGCTATTGCAGTCGTAAGTCAAGGAGACCAATGATGAAGGTGGTTTGTGCCGATCCGGTCAGGCAACTCCCCGGCAAAATTAGCGAACAACAAAAAAAGGGTCACCCATTAGCCTGTCGTAGTCAACAAGCCAATACAATCCATCAAGGGCGAGTCGGAGTCCAGTATAAAATGCAAAAAAAGGGCGTGGTGGCGGCGGGCCATGAGCAAACTGCAAAAGCGGCGGGATATATTCTCAGCGAAGGTGGCAATGCGTTTGATGCGGTGATTGCCGCTCATTTGGCGGCTTGTGTGGTTGAGCCGGTGCTGTCCTCATTGGCCGGCGGCGGTTTTTTAATGGCCCAAACCGCGGCCGGCGACAATCTATTGTATGATTTTTTCGTGCAAACGCCGGTCACTAAACGAGCGGTCGAAGACACGGATTTTTTTCCGATTTCTGCGGATTTCGGAACGGTCCGGCAGGAATTTCATATCGGCTTGGGCTCGGTGGCGACACCCGGTACCGTCAAAGGACTGTTCTCGGTTCATCGTGAACTCAGTACGCTGCCGATGACGGTTCTGGCCGAGCCTGCGATCGAACTGGCGCGCGGCGGCGTGGTCATGAATGCCTTTCAGGCCTATATCTTTGATATCGTCAAGGCTATTTACCTGGCCTATCCCGACACGCGTAATACCTTTGACAGCAAAACGCATCAAGGCCAATTGCTACAGCAAGGGGAAGTATTGTATCTGCCCGATTTAGCCGATTGCCTTGAGGTGCTGGCTCGGGAGGGCGAAGCGTTTTTTTATCAGGGTGAGATCGCGCGCGCCGTCATAAGACTGTGTGCCGAACGAGGCGGGCACCTGGTCGGCAAAGATTTCAATGATTATCGGCCGGTCAAACGCAAGCCGTTGTCGATCGATTATCGCGAAGCCACCGTGCTGACCAATCCCGCCCCCAGTTCCGGGGGCACGCTGATTGCTTTTGCTTTGCAACTGCTACAAGCTTTCGACCTGTCTCGCCATAGCCCAAGCACGGCCCCGTATCTCGATTTGCTGGCTCAGGTTCAAGATATGACCAATAAGGCGCGCATCGACGCCTACCTTGACGATCACACGCACCATCCCGGAGAGCATGTCTTGGATGCGGAAAACGTCGAAGCCTATCGTACTTACCAGGTCTTGCAATCTAGCATGACATAATCACATGCTCTGCTCGTGACCCACGATTAATTTGACTTAGAAACGCGCATGAATTTCAGGTCCCTGATTTATTCCATGCCCATTACTTAGTGTGTCAGTCTTATCCCTGGCCTTGTGCTTTAGCAATGACCGATTCCGTTAAAATATCGGCCAAGCGCCTGACGCCGGGGCCCGCAAAGTCGGGGTTCGCCAGGATCAGGTAGAGCGGTACTTCTCGTGTATTACCTTCTTTCAAAGGCAATGGCTTTAGAATCCCCGTTCGCAACTGTTCACGAATATGTTCTAAGGGTAGCCAGGCAAAGCCATGTCCCATACTGACGGCCTGAATGGACGTGGCCACCTGGCTCACCGTCCAACGCTGATCAACCTCGACCGATACCGAGCGGTTATCGCGCTTTGCGCCAGAATCCCGAATCACAACGTGCCGATGCGCGCGCAAGTCCCGATAACTCAACTCACGGCCTAGCCGATGAAGGGGATGCTCGGCATGAGCGACGGCCAGCAAGCGAATCCGCATCAACAGATTACCCAGAAAACCCGGGGGCAACTGCGGTGAAATGGCCAAATCCACATGCCCGCTGAGCAGCGCATCCGAGGTTCCTCCTAAAACCGACTCGATCAATTCGACTCGCGTCCCGGGGCTCTCCTGGCCGAAACGCGCCAGGCACGTCAATAACAGCTCGGCGGGAAACAGGATTTCAGCGACGAGGGTGATAACGGCTTCCCAGCCGGCCGAAAGTTTATGCGCCGCGCGTTCTATATCGCCGGCTTCATTCACCAGAGCCAAGGCGCGCCGGTAGAGCATTTGTCCGGTCGGGGTAAGTATGGCCTTGCGCCCTTGAATCTCAAAGGCTTTAACGTCCAGCAAGGATTCAATTTTTTGTACGGCATAACTGACGGCCGATTGGCTTTTGCACAGTTTTTCTGCGGCTTGGGCGTAACCCCCGGCGTCCACGACTTCAATCAAAGACCGCCATTGCTCCAGTGTAATATGTGGATTCATGATAACTTATCGAATAAATAGATAAATATAGGCTAATTATTATGCTTTTTTATCGTTTTAGTAAGGGGTTAAATAGCATCACATTCAATGAATAGAGGAAAAGACGATGACAACCCTGTTGCAAATCAATTCAAGTATCTTTTCAAATGGCGGTCAGTCCAGCCAATTAGCCAATGCGTTTGTCGCCAAATGGCGAGTCAGGAACCCGGAAACAAAGGTGGTCGTGCGTGATTTGGCCAATGAATCATTGCCTCACCTGGATGCGCAGCGGGTTTCGGCCTACTTCGCGCAGCCCGGTGCCCGGACGCCGGAACAGCAGTCCTTTGTCGACGAATCGGAGAGACTGATCAACGAGATCAAGCAGTCGGATGTCATCGTCATCGGTTTGCCGATGTACAATTTCGGTATTCCCTCGACGCTGAAAGCCTATTTTGACAGGATAGCCCGTGCCGGGTTGACTTTCCGATATACCGAGAACGGCCCCGAAGGATTGCTGCCGGGCAAAAAAGTCTACGTTTTTGCGGCCAGAGGCGGGATGTATGCGGGAACGGCTCTGGATAGCCAAACCAATTATGTGCGCGATTTTCTCAATTTTCTCGGTATCACCGATATTGAATTCGTCTACGCGGAAGGGCTTAATATGGGTGAACAGGCCAAGGATCAGGCGCTGGCCGGAGCCCATCGGCGGCTTGCAGAATTAGCCGACTGAATCGCAAGCCGAAAACTTTGAGACTGTCTTCAACAAAAGTTAGATTCGGTATCGCCTTCCAATCTACGCCGGAAAATAACATTTTATGTTTATCCAATCCACCGAGGAGCTTCATTATGAAACGCGTCACATTATTATCGTTAGCGGCGACTTTTTCGGCGGCTACCCTATCCGCGCCCGAAACCTACGTCATCGATGGCAGCCATACCTTTCCCAGCTTTTCTTACAGTCATCTCGGATATTCGACCCAAATGAGCCGTTTCGACAAGACGTCCGGCAAAATCGTACTCGATCGCCAGGCAAAAACCGGTTCAGTGGAAGTCACGGTCGATACGACGTCGGTCAATACCGGCTTGTCGTTATTCAACGAACACATCCAGGGTGAAGATTTTCTGGATACCGCCAAGCACCCCACAATGACATTCGCTTCCGACAAACTCCTATTCGAAGGTGACATGTTGGTGGCGGTGGATGGCACGTTGACGTTGAAAGGGATCGCCAAACCCGTGACGTTGACCGTAACATCGTTCCAGTGCATACCGCACCCCATGTTGGAAAAAGACGCTTGCGGCGCTAACGCTACCGCCGTCGTCAAGCGGTCCGACTTCAACATGGGCAAATACGCACCTCAGGTAAGCGACGAGGTGACCCTTACCATCCCGGTCGAAGCCGTCAAGGAATAAGCTTCGCATCATTCGACCACTGTAAATAGGAGGTCGTTAACATGAGGAAACTGACATGAGCATACGCACGCTTCAACAAATCATTCCAGCCATTGCGACTTCGGACGGCGGCGGCGTTAAACTGCGTCGTAGCCTTGGACAAAAGCAAGCACTGCGGGTCGATCCTTTTTTGATGCTGGATGAATTTTCTTCCGAGCATGCCGACGACTACATCGCCGGTTTTCCGGATCACCCGCATCGCGGCTTCGAGACCGTTACCTATATGCTGGAGGGACACATGCTGCACCAGGATCATCTCGGCAATCGGGGCGATTTAAAAAGCGGTGGCGCGCAGTGGATGACCGCCGGCCGAGGTATTATTCATTCTGAAATGCCCCAACAAGAAAGCGGTCGCATGCGAGGTTTTCAGCTTTGGGTCAACTTGCCTGCGAAGGAGAAAATGAAACCGGCCGGCTATCAGGATGTCCGGCCTGAAGAAATTCCGTTGCAAAAATTGCCGGGCGGGGGGCAAGTCAAAATTATTGCGGGAATTGCCGACATCGCCGGCAATCCCATCGCCGGGCCGATTCAGGGAATAAGTACCGAGGTCTTGTTTTTGGATGTTAGGCTACCTGCGGGCGAAACTTTTAACCTCGCGATAACTAAAGATCACAATGCCTTTGTTTATCCCTATGAGGGCACATTGGCGATAGGACCCGCGGCAAATAGACATATCCTGGCATCGCACAGTGCCGGAGGGCTTTCCGATGGCGACCGGATTGAAATCTTGGCTGAAGAGCACGTAGCGGCATTCTTGCTGTTGGCCGGCCGGCCGTTAGGAGAGCCGATCGCTCAGTACGGGCCTTTCGTGATGAACACGCGAGAAGAAATCGAGCAGGCCATGGCCGACTATAGGAATGGGCAACTGGTATGAGCGGTTGCCGTTGCCGCCCATCGTATCGTCCAACACCGTATAACCGTTTGATGGGAGTCGGATCCGCGCGATGAAAAAACGAACCCAATTCCACGGCCGGCTTGATTGTAAACCCGAGTCATGAAACGATTGCGCATGAATTCGGCAACCGAAGTCAAAATCCACCTTCTATATCAAATTCATCTATGAAAACAGCCACGGCGGCGATGACCGCCAATAGCTCCGCCCCCATCATTTCCGTGCGCGGCGTCAACAAGACCTATGCCGGCGGTTTCCAGGCGCTCAAAAAAATCGACCTGGACATCAAACGCGGCGAGATATTCGCCTTGCTCGGACCCAACGGTGCGGGCAAGACGACGTTGATTAGCCTCATCTGCGGCATCGTCAAGGCCACTTCCGGAACCATCATCGCCGACGGGCACGACATCATGCAAGACTACCGTGCGGCGAGGGCAACCATCGGTTTGGTGCCGCAGGAACTGCATACGGATGCGTTTGAATCGGTCTGGGCGACGGTCAAATTCAGCCGGGGCCTGTTCGGCAAGGCGCCCGATGCAGCCTACTTGGAAAAAGTCCTGCGCGACCTGTCCTTGTGGGACAAGCGGAACGCAAAAATCATGACGCTCTCGGGCGGTATGAAACGCCGGGTTCTGATTGCCAAGGCGCTCGCGCATGAACCAACGATATTGTTTCTCGACGAGCCGAGCGCCGGCGTGGATGTGGAATTACGGCACGACATGTGGCGAATGGTTCGAACCCTTCGTGCGCAGGGTACTACGATCATTCTGACCACTCATTACATCGAGGAAGCCGAAGACATGGCAGACCGCATCGGAGTGATCAGCAAGGGTGAACTGATCGTCGTTGAAGACAAAGCGGTGCTCATGCGCAAGCTCGGCAAAAAGCAGCTCACCCTGACTTTGCGACGGCCGATGACCGGCATCCCGGCCGGATTGAGCGCTTGGCCGTTAGTGCTCTCCGACGATGGACATGTCCTGGTTTATAGCTTCGACGCCCAGGAAGAAGAAACCGGGATTGCCGAGCTGTTGCGTACGCTCGCCGAGCACGGCATCGAATTCAAAGATTTACGCTCCAGGGAGAGTTCACTGGAGGACATTTTCGTCAGCTTGGTACATCGGCCCAAAGGAACACAGGAATGAATATTTATGGCATTCGCGCCATTTACCATTTTGAAATGGCGCGCACTTTTCGTACGCTGTGGGAAAGCATCGTAGCGCCGGTGCTGACCACCTCGCTGTATTTCATCGTATTCGGCAAAGCCATCGGTTCGCGTATGGGCGACATCGACAATGTCAGCTATGGCGCCTTCATCATCCCAGGGCTGGTAATGCTGAATTTACTGAACGAAAGCATTTCCAATGCTTCTTTCGGCATCTACATGCCCAAGTGGGCGGGGACTATTTACGAGTTATTATCGGCACCGGTTTCATGGTTCGAAGTGCTGATCGGTTATGTGGGGGCGGCGGCAACCAAATCGGTGATGTTGGGCCTACTCATTCTGGGTACCGCGCGCATTTTCGTGCCCTACGAGATCGCCCATCCAGTGTGGATGGTTGCCTTTCTGTTGCTGACGGCGGTGACTTTCAGTCTATTCGGCTTCATTATCGGCCTGTGGGCCGATAGCTTTCAGAAACTTCAAGTGGTCCCGATGTTGATCGTTACGCCGCTGACCTTTCTAGGCGGCGCGTTCTATTCCATCGATATGTTGCCGCCACTGTGGCAGAAGATCACGCTGTTCAATCCGGTGGTGTATTTGATAAGCGGTTTTCGCTGGAGTTTTTACGGAATAGCTGACGTGGATGTCGCCGTCAGCATCGGCATGACGTTTGGCTTTCTCATGACATGCCTGATTTTTGTATGGTGGGTGTTCAAGACGGGTTACAAGATAAGACATTGAGGCGGTGCTTACTTTGCGGAGTGTTCGTGACTTGGCCGCCGTCGCGGGATGCGCGAATTAAATCGGCCATGACAGATGCAGGTATAGAAAAACGCTTGGATCAATTGAATTCAAGTGGAGAGATATACCGTTTGCCAGCCTTACCTTCACCTCCAAGCCACTAGTTACAAGCCCAAATCGCTCAAACCGGCGTGATCGTCCGGCCGACGGCCCAGCCCCCCCCGCGCACTTTCATTTGTCGGCGCGATGGACAGGTCTTCATTAACGTTATGATAGATGTTTCGATCCATTAAGTTCCTTCCTGCCACGAGGCCTGATAATGCAGCTGTTCCGCGCTTAATGTGTCGATAGTGATCCCCATCGCCGCCAGTTTCATTTGTGCGACCTGATTATCGATTTCAGTCGGTACCGGAAGTACGGCATTTTCGAGGTCGGCGCCATGCCGCCACAAATAGGCCATGCTCAAGGCCTGATTGGCGAAGCTCATGTCCATCACGGCGGCCGGATGGCCTTCTGCGGCGGCGAGGTTGACCAAGCGTCCTTCGGCCAGCAACCGGACCTGACGTCCGTCTGCCAGCGTATAGGTTTCGACATGGAGGCGCGGACTGTGTTTGTCGATTGCCAGTGATTCGAGCGCCGGTATGTTGATCTCGATATTAAAGTGGCCGGAATTGGCGATCACGCAGCCGTCTTTGATAACCTTAAAATGCGCTTTGTCCAGTACATGCTTGTCGCCGGTGGCGGTGACAATGAAATCCGAGCAGGCGGCCGCCTCAAGCATCGGCATGACCCGAAAACCGTCCATTGCCGCTTCCAGCGCCCGCAGCGGGTCGACCTCGGTGACGGTGACCTGTGCACCATGACCCTTTGCGCGCATCGCGATGCCGCGTCCGCACCAGCCGTAGCCCGCCACCGTGAAGGTCTTGCCGGCCAGCAGAATATTGGTAGCGCGAATGATGCCGTCGAGCGTGCTTTGACCGGTGCCGTAACGGTTATCGAACAAGTGTTTGGTCATCGCATCGTTGACCGCGATCACCGGAAATTTGAGGGCTTTATCCGCCGCCATCGCGCGCAGACGTATTACCCCTGTCGTGGTTTCTTCGCTGCCGCCGATCATATCGTCCAGTAACTCTCGGCGATTTTTATGCAGTTCGCTGACCAAGTCGGCGCCATCGTCCATCGTGAGTTGCGGTCGGTGATCCAGCGCCTTTTCGATGTGGCGGTAATAGGTGTCGTTGTCTTCGCCTCGTTTCGCAAAGATCGGAATCCGATGATGTTTCACCAGCGAAGCCGCGACATCGTCTTGCGTACTGAGCGGATTGCTAGCGCATAAAACAAGCTCGGCACCGCCGGCTTTCAGTGTGCGGGCCAGGTTTGCGGTTTCGGTGGTGATATGCAGACAACCGCTAATGCGTGCCCCGGCCAATGGTCTTTCGCGTTCAAAACGTTCTTGAATCGTGCGCAGCACCGGCATTTCGGAAAAAGCCCATTCGATGTGCTCATTGCCTTGATCCGCAAGAGAAAGGTCGTTGATGTCGTGGTCGATTTCGAGCATAGTTGTTTCAACCGAGTGAATGGTAAGTATTCAATTCCCCTCTTTGAAAAGAAAAAGAGGGGTTAGGGGCTGAGGTATCCTCACGAAACAGCCAAATAAAACAATTTGCTATGGCTGAAAATTGATAGATATATTGATTTTTTTCATCGTTCCTACGCTCTGCGTGGGAATGCATCCCGGGACGCTCTGCGTCCCTAGAGGTCGATAATCCCGACAAGAGCAACGATACATTCTCTACAGTTTCTTAATCCGATT
>JAHJSQ010000102.1 GCA_018830325.1 Gammaproteobacteria bacterium | reverse complement strand
TATTCAGTCCCCCGGCAATTATCGTTCCCACGCTCTGCGTGGGAACGCCTGAGTACCGCTCCAGCGGTACGAGACGCTAGAGCGTCTCGGTCTTCATTCCCACGCCGGAGCGTGGGAATGATAGGGGGTGTGAATAATTACTTCACGGCATATATAAAGCCTGTTATTTTGTTTGTTGTTGCGAAAAAAATACAATCTTGGCGTGGCGATAACAAAACATTTAATTAGCTAAACAAAATATTAAATTTAGAGTCTATTGCTATTGATAAATAATGTTTTTTAAATAAAAAATGTGTTGATAGCAAAATAATAATGTAAACTATACGCGACTTGAAGTTGTATAAATACGACAGGTATTTGTTGTAAAAATACAACGGACTTGGTTAAAATTGCATGCAACTTGAGTTTTTCTTAAAAAGTAACCATTTTTCATATCGGTCATTCCTATCAAGACCCCCGGTTTGTTGAAGGTTTTTATTCAATTTAGAGGTTGTTATGTGTTTAAAAAAAATAATGGCTAGTGCTTTATTGGCAGGATTTGCCGCCATTCCTTCGGCCTGGGCCGAGGAGCCGCAAGATGATCGTTGGTATGTTGCACCATTCGGCACCTTCATTAAATCAGGCGGCGACCGGGGCGCTAAAGACGGTTGGGGCGGCGGTATGGGTTTTGGGAAAATGCTCAACGACCATTTCAACGTCGAGTTGAGAGGTTTTTACCAAGGTTTCAGTGGCTACAATAATGGCGAAACAGGTCAAACCAATGGGCGTTGGGATTTAACCGGCGGTTCAGCGGATCTGCAATATTACATTTTTCGCGATACCTTTTCGCCATATATCGTTGCCGGCATCGGCGGCATGAATACCAGCGTGCCAGGTGATAGCGCAGCTTCTATTACCGGCGAAGGCGGTGTCGGTTTTACTTACGAATTGCATGATAACTTCCTACTGCGAAGTGATGTGCGTTACCGTTACAACAATAACCTCAACGCCAATCTGCGTCCCGGTACCGAGGAATATCATGACATGACCGTCAATGTCGGCTTTGTGATTCCGTTCGGAGAAAAACCGAAAGCGGCTTTTACACCTGTGAAATTCGAGCCTGAGCCGGCTGCTCCGGATTGTTCGACCCTAGATTCGGATGGTGACGGCGTTAACGATTGTTTGGATAAATGCCCGGGTACTATTCCCGGTAGTAAGGTTGATGCGCAAGGCTGCCCTATTAGTATCGAGCTCAAAGGGGTTAACTTTAGGTTCGATTCTGCCGAGCTGACTGAACAAGCAAAGATAATTTTAGATGGAGTCGCTGAAAAGTTGATTGCCTATCCGCAAGAAAAAGAAATCGAAGTTCAAGGTCATACCAGTAGTGAAGGTGGTTACAACTACAACATGAGATTGTCTGAGCGCCGGTCGCAATCGGTTGTTGATTACCTGAAAGCTAAAGGGGTAACCGACAGTATGCACGCTAAAGGTTACGGCCCCAATCGTCCCATTGCCGATAATAGAACCGAGGCAGGTCGAGTTCAAAATCGCCGTGTAGAATTGATCTGGATGGAAAATTAATCCAGCCTTTACAATTTGAAGTGACGATGGATTATGATATTGAATATGATTATTAACTTTCAATTACTTATGCCCACCAAATGTTAGGGCTGGGTTAAGTAATAATTTCATCGGTTTTGAATATAAAAAACCCGCTTTAGAGCGGGTTTTTTTATTTTTGGGGTTTCCACTCATACGGATCAAGCTAAAAACGGCCAATCCGCATCACGCTCTTTCCCTAACTCCAGCTTGGGAAAGACACCCCGGAACCGGAAGCTCCGGCTTCCTGATCCTAGTGGAATGACGCGTTATTTCCTTAAGTTGATTCCCATCCGCGGGTCGTCAAAACGGCATTAGACGAAGAGCAACAATCCATCTAATTTCCTCTAAAAATCGATGCAATAACAATATCTTGGAAAGGAATCAAAATTTATTGGCATTCCATTGATAGGACTCCATAATATCTTTACAAAGGCCAGGCTCTAGGCCGCTAACCCAACCTTTGCCTTCATGGAAACCTTTAGGAAGGTCGGCAAGAGTCGGGCCGAATTTGCGGCTTTTGCATCCTTGAGACTGAGGGTTGTCGCAACAGCATTTCATTGCGGCGACATGTTTTTTTATCAGAGCCGGGGCCGCGGCAATAGGCGGCATCCAGTTTCTTTCGTTCGGACCCGAAGTTAGCCAGGTGCTCAGCGTTTTGTCCGGATGTCCCGTGGCAAATTCAAAACTATAACCGCAAGTTCCAGAGGTCGTCATTTTATGGCACTGAGTACAGAGTTGCTGCTCGCCATCGATAGGGTCGGTTGTAATCTGGAGAATATGATGTTTATTGAAGAAGTTTTGAAAAGGCTTGCCAACCGCTAAAAAGGGTAGAGGTGCCATCGTGTAAATATCCGGTAGGCCGTGTTTCGAATTAATGTACGGACTGTATTTAAAGCCGTGCGCATTGTGGCAGGCAACGCAACCGGCTTCCGCGGTAAACTCCGGCGATTTAAAAGCTTGATTGGCATCCCGGTACCAAAGATCCTGAGGAAAGTCTTTCGGAGGTCGTGCTTGCTCCGAATTGTATTGATTTAAATAATCGTCCTTGCTGGGAAGGGGGGCATCAAGGGGCGGCAAAAAACCGACCACTGCTTCGCCATATTGAGTGAGATAACAACTTTGTCCTGTTTTTGTATTCCGCAGGATAAGGCCGATATCGTTAAAAGTATTGTAAAGATAATAAAGTTCGGTTTTCTCGGCGCTAGACGCTTTCTCAAAGCGTTCTTTTCTTTGCTGCTGGTTCATGCCGAGATTGGCTTTGGTTTTTCGAAACCAATCTTTTTCGAATTGACTCCCTTTTTGCCGGCAGTTGAGCACCATGATGCTGTCGTCGTCGAGTTGCTTAATTTGTAAATGCGAGTAGGTCCAGCAGCCCATATCGCCGCCTAGCCAATGAGGGTTGTCGCATCTTTTCGAGTTTGAGAGGAGTTTTTCCCAGTTATCTTCTTGAATTTCTTTTTTGTCGACATAAATAGGCACTTGTGTGCCGTCTAAACATGAGAGCACCGGCAATTTTCGGGTGATCCCAAGCTCAGCCTTGCATGCCTCTACATGCTGAAGAACGGTATAGTCCGATGAGGTATCATGAGTGTTGGGACGGTAAACCAAGTACGCTATGACACCGATAATCAGTGTAACCGTTACGATTAGTGTTGTTTTCATAGTCTACTACCTCTTAGGATTTCGTGAAAAATAACTTCCTGGAACTATGAGTTTTGTAGCGGGTTCGGTAACTCGCTTGACAGGACGCCGTGAATACATTCATGTAGGCTTGACGGCGGAATCTGATTGCCAAGGATGGCATGAATGCAGATTTTGCAGGAGCAAAAATCTGCCCTGCCGCCGACACCTGTCAATCGAGCAACCGAACCTGCTTGCCCTGCATTAAAAATAGGAAGTTATTTATGACCGAATCTTTAGTTTATTTTGTTATAGAAAAGAGGTGTTGCTGGTTGAGTTTTCAAATTAATAGCGCTTTAGCTTTTTTTATGCAAGCCCTATCCGCAAGAAACTTAAGGTTTTTGTCATTTAACGGACATGAGCGCTTTGCTGTCGGCTTAACTATAATTAATAAAAACAATAAGTTATTTAGTTATTGTGCGGAAATATAAGTTTTTCACGCTCTTTCCCAAGCTCCAGCTTGGGAAAGACACCCCGGAAGCTCCAGCTTCCTGAGACCGACACAACCTCCGCACATTCTCAATCAACCCCGACTCGCTCGTTCAATCTTTCTTGATTGTCGGGAAGCTCCAGCTTCCTGAACAGGTTACCCAAGCTGGAGCTTGGGTAACAGCATATTTTAGTTATTGCGACTACGACTGGCCACTGCTTGGATACTTGGCTTCGGCAAGCTGAAGCATCTTGCTAATCAGGAAAAACAATGAGTTATTTTGTTTTTATGCGGAAAGGTAAGTTTTTTTAATCAAGGACTTGAAAAAATGTGAAATCGATCATATTATCCCAGCAAAGCAGTCAAGAAATACTCGTCCGACACGCCCATAAGCCTGTCGATAATTATTGCCAAATTAGAGGTTAGTCCGGTCAAAACTTAATTTTCACCGTAAATTAGTTATTTAGGGGGGCGTATGGACATTACACATCAAAGTGAAATCAGACGCGACAATTTTCCTATCTTCCTGTTCGCGTTGACGTTATTTAGCAGTGCTTCTTTAATGTTTGTTTTACAACCAATGTTTGGGAAAGCGCTTTTGCCTTTATTAGGCGGCTCTGCATCCGTATGGAATACCTGTATGGTGTTTTATCAGAGCATCCTTTTTCTGGGTTATCTTTATGCCCATTTTCTCTCAACTCGCTTTGGTTATCGAAAGCATCTTGCCATCCACCTTTCGATACTGCTTATCAGTCTTTATTTCCTTCCGGTAAGTATCCCTGAGGGCAGCAGGCCGCCCAGTTCGGAAAATCCCAGTATTTGGTTGTTGTCGACTCTATTTGTGTCGATAGGCTTGCCGTTTTTCTTGTTGTCCACTAACTCACCATTATTGCAAAAGTGGTTTTCAAAAATCGGCCATCAGACCAGTAACGACCCTTATTATCTTTCGATTGCCAGTAATGCCGGCAGCTTGATCGCGTTATTGAGCTATCCTTTTTTACTGGAGCCCGCTATCGGTATTACCCAGCAACAGCAATATTGGAGTGCGGGTTTTCTTGTGCTGATAGGCTTGATTTCTTTGTGTATGCTAGTTCTGAAACAGCAGCACTTTCAGCCTGCAGTCAATAATAAGGCATCAAGTGTTAATCTAGTCGAAAAGCCTGAGCTGAAATTACAAATTCAATGGTTATTATTGGCGTTTGTGCCTTCCAGTTTGTTATTGGGCACGACTAATTTCATCAGCATCGATATCGCCACGGTGCCGTTGTTATGGGTTATTCCTTTAGCCTTGTATTTGTTCTCATTTATTTTGGTATTTTCCGGCTACGGCGCCGCTATTCATAAGAAAGTATTATTGATACAGCCCTGGCTGGTTGCACCCTTTTTGATTTACTACTTTTCGAATCAAAAACTGGCTTCTTTTTCAGTTGAATTATTGATTCATTTATTAGTTTTCTTTATATCCATCATGGTATGTCATGGGGAGTTAGCTAAGAAACGCCCCTCGACAAACTATCTCACTCAATATTATTTAATCATGTCTTTCGGCGGGATGCTCGGAGGTATTTTTAACAGCTTTATCGCGCCGTTTATATTCAGCTCGATTTACGAATATCCACTGATGATTGTTTGCGCATTGTTGTTGAACCCAATCAATGGCATTGGTCAGTATGTTAAGGAACATTTGGCGAAAATTATTTTTAGCGCTTACTTCATTACGTTTGCGGTCATTTTATCGATCAGTGTCAAACAACTGGACGATGCATTTCTCATTAGTTTTGCGATCATTGCTTTAATGGGCGCAGCCTACTTTCTATTTAAAAAAAATTCTTTGTATTTTCCTTTGGTTGGACTGTTGGTGCTGTCCTGTGCGGCGCCGGAAAAACATCAAGGCGGAGACCAGCTCTTGCATCAAAGCCGAAATTTTTATGGCGTATTGTCGGTCAAGAAAATTTCGGATCTCAATGTCGACAACAATACGCACACATTGCATGAAATTTATAGCGGTACAACCCGGCATGGCTTGCAGTTGTTGAACGATGTCAATCGACAATGCACACCGAACGGCTATTACAGTCCGCAAGGGCCTTTGGGTTCCATTTTTGCGAATTACAACAACCAAAACAACGCTTGGCGGATCGGCGTTGTCGGTCTTGGAGCTGGAGAAATGGCCGGTTACGCCAAAGCGTCTCAACACTGGACATTTTTCGAACTCGATCCGGCCGTTGTGCAAATTGCAACGAACCCCGAGTATTTTACTTATTTAACGGATTGTATCAGCGGTTACGATATTCAAGTCGGGGATGCCAGAATCACATTGGAAAATCAACCAAATCCTTTTGATTTATTGGTTATCGACGCGTTTACATCGGATTCGATACCGACCCATTTGCTCACCAAGGAAGCTTTGGACTTGTATTTTTCTAGGCTGGAAAATCACGGTTTGTTGGTTTTCCACATTTCCAACCGTTATCTGGAGCTGAAGAAGGTGTTGGCGGATCATGCGGAAAAATTGGGACTGACGCTGTTGCTGCAAGAATTCAGGCCTGAGCAAAATATTCCTTTTGTTTATCGATCGGATTGGGCCATTCTGGCTCGAAAAGAAGCGGACCTTCTGCCTTTAGTCAATGCCGACTTGCAGCATAATTGGCAAAGAGTGCCTCATTACGCCGATGCTCGTTCATGGACGGACGATTTCACTAGCATCATGAACGTTTGGAAATAAGCTATGTCCTTTTGCACTTTCAAATTTCGGCAGTGCCTAAGGCGCCGGGGTTCTCGCTCCCTCACCTAACGCTAGGTGAGGGAAAGTCATTGACTTTCAATATCCACTGATTTTTCAAACAGTACCGTTCCCAGGTATTCGATAAACTCTGTTCAGCACCTTTACCGGTACTTGTGTATAACGGCGAGAGCTCCAGCTTGGGAAAGAGCTTGATGTAGGTTGGCCGTTTTTAGCTTGATGCGTATGGGTTGCCATGGTACGCACAGCCTAACCTACGAGGGTATTGAGCAGCTAAAACCTGTTCCAAAACATTCTTTTGTCCTTTATGAACGTTAGGTTAGGGGGGGGGGCGGAAAATCGGAGCGCTGTTTATTGTTTGTTAATCGGTAATTGGGCGATTCGATGCTCTATTTGTTGTATCATTTTTTGATAGGCGGCACCTTCTAAGCCGCCGTAGAGTCGATTAAATGCTTGTTCTGCAAGATATTCAGGCAAGTCTGCCGTTTCGGGGATGATGTCGCGTTCTTGGGCTGTACTCATAAAGGCTTGAATTTTTCCGGCTTGTGATTGACTTTGCACGGCGAGTTCGCCCATGAGCGTGCCGGCCCGATTGGCGGTCATATCGATGAATGAAAAGCCGCTGCCGCCTCTCGAATCTTCCAGTTCTTTATATAATCCTATGGCATCTGCCAATGGTGTGCCGGCATAGGCTGCAAGCGTAGCCGACACTAAATAATGTTTGCTTAAATCGTTGCGTTGATTGAGAGTCACGGTTCGCCAAATCGGACGATATTGGCTTTTTAGTGAAGGAATGATTTTATTCAGCGTTAAACGGTTGGCGTATAACGTTAGCACCAGAATGACTGCACGGTTTTCTCCAATCGGGTCGCCTCGGCGACTACGTTCGTTTGCCAATTGGAATAAGGGTTGTGTGAGTTCGGTCAAACTCAACTGCCTTTTGGATGCACGCGTTAGCATTACCAAGCGTTGCTGATAAACTTCTATTCGATGCTGTTCTTGTCCGGGTAAAAAAGCGCCGCTGAGTTTGGTCGGTAAATTTTCATGCCACTTATAAGTCACGATTATTCGTTTGTTGATGAACCTGACCTTTCTGATCATGGCTTGAAGCGCCTTCCAATCGGCATCCGGCAGCATAAGGCTGTAGATAATTTTGCTTAAGTTATTTGCTATAAGTCCGGGTATTCTTATTTTGCCCAGCGATAGATGGTCGATTTCAGGAAGACTCTGAGTTTGCTTGAGTTCGAGTGTTAAATTTAAATAATTGCCCAGTGGGTTTGAAGGTAGTTTTAGGGTACTTTCAATGATGGCTCGACCTTGTTTGATTGTTAAACCGGCAACGCCGCCCATGTATTGATTGACGAAATAATTGACGGCTAGGTCCAGGTCTCTCTGTTCAATGCTGGCTCTTGCTATCGTGCCGGTTGCTAGGCGTCGCGGGTCGTTTTGTACAAAAATTTGTTTTCCTCTCGCTATTTGCTCGGGGGTGATATCGGGTCTTTCTCTTAGCTTGGGTTTGTCTTCCACGACTAACACCAATAAGGTGGTTGCCAGGACCAGGAAAACCAATACCGATGAGAACAATAGTTTTACAATTAATTTCATTAAATAATTTTGAATTTAAATGATACCTTTTGCTAGCCGAGTTGTGGCATTGGTGCTGTCAATGCCACTATTAAGTGTCAAGATTGTAGGTGCCGGGCGGGTTATTATATCCTTCGTATATCAAAATGCGGCGCCGGTGTTCGTCAAAGGTCCAGTACCAGTGGCTTTCCCACACCTAGCGTTAGATGAGGGAAAGCCGAGAATATCAAGTTACAATAAATGGCATTGAGGTCAAAAAGACTAAAATATGCTGTTACCCAAGCTGGAGCTCTCATCGTTATACATAAATTGTAGGGTACGCTACGCGTACCAAAACCGTGCCCTGGCGGCTCGGTTGGCACATGAACATTGCGGGGTTACCATGGTACGCACAGCGTACCCTACGCGGATCGTCTAGCGCTAGGTGATCCGCGAGTGTTAAGTGACAATATATGGTATTGAGGTCTCGTTGGTTAAGATTGCGAAAAGGTAATTTTTGACTTATGTATAACGATGAGATCTGGAGCTTGGAAAAGAGCGTGATGCGGGTTGGCCGTTTTGAGCTTGATACGCTACAAAACTCATGGTTCCAGGAATGTTATTTTTGACGATATCCTAAATAAATTTGACCGTTATAGTAAGTTTTTTTATAGTGAGTCGATACTATTTTTGGAAGTTTTGTACAAATTGTTGAACATAACTGTGGCCTGATAAGGAGTCGAAAACATGAAATTTCTTGCTGTTCATCCTAGCCCGCTAATGTATACCAAGGTATTTTTACGCCTTGAGCCGCTTGGACTGGAACAAGTTGCCGAAACGGCCCGGCGGCAAGGTTACGATACCCGGTTGATCGACTTGCAGGTAGAGTCTCATCAAGATTTATTTCGTCTGCTGGACGATTGGCAACCCGATATCGTTGGTTTCTCGTTGAATTATTTGGCCAATGTTCCTGAGGTTATTGACCTCGTTAAAGCCGTGAAAGAGCGTTTGCCTAAAGGATTTGTCTTTATCGGCGGGCATAGCGCCTCGTTTACCGCCGAAGAATTATTGGAACACAGCGAAGGTAGTCTCGATGCCATTCTCAAAGGCGAGGGCGAGTCGGGGCTTCCTTTGTTGTTCCAAGCCATCAAGGAAGACAGGGAAAACGTTCATTGCGTGCCCGGCGTGGTGACGATGAAAGGCGAGGGTGGACAGCCGACGTTTATCCCTGATCTTGACAATCTTGCGCCGGCCCGAGACTTAGTTCGACATCGTAATAAATATTTTCTCGGCACGCTGGATCCTTGTGCATCAATCGAGTTTTCCAGAGGGTGTCCATGGGACTGTTCGTTCTGCAGCGCTTGGACATTCTATGGACGAAGTTATCGCGTGATGAGTCCTGATAAAGTCGTCGAAGAAATGGAAAAAATTCGCGAGCCTGGTATTTTCATTGTCGACGATGTCGCATTCATTCAAGAAAAAATGGGCTTCGAAATCGGCGAGGCCTTGGCTCGGAAAGGCATTAAGAAAGAATATTATTTGGAGACGCGCGGAGATGTGTTGCTGCGTAACAAAGACGTATTTAAGTTCTGGAAGGAACTCGGGATGAGTTACATGTTCTTGGGTATCGAGTCGATCGATGAGGAAGGGCTCGAAAAATACCGTAAACGTATTGATTTAAGTCGTAATTTCGAGGCTTTGGAGTTTGCTAGGACCCTAGGTATCAATGTCGCGATCAATATCATCGCCGATACCGATTGGGATCACGAGCGTTTCCGTGTGGTCAGGGAGTGGTGTAAAGAAGTGCCTGAAATCGTTAATATCAGCGTCAATACGCCTTATCCGGGAACCGAAAGTTGGCTGACCGAGTCGCGTAATTTGACGACTCGCGATTATCGATTGTTCGATATTCAGCATGCGGTGCTGCCGACTCGCTTACCGATAGAAGAATTTTATGCGGAATTGGTCGAAACTCAGCGTGTCATGTTTACTAAACACATGGGGTGGGCGGCTATGCGCGATGTGACGAAGGTCTTGGTCGGCAATTTAATGCGCGGCCAAACAAATTTTGCGAAGAATCTGTTTAAATTCGATAAAGTATTCAATCCGGAATTGCAATTGGCAGACCATCAAATGCCGGTTAAATATCAAATGAAGCCGCCGGTTAAAGACACTAAATTTTCCAGCGCCAAGGCCTTATCCAAGTCGCTGTATGTTCATGAGCCGTTAGGGCGGACTAGTCGGCAGTTGGATGACGATACCGAAAAATTTGTCGATGAGAGTCGGGGCGCCTTGAGCGAGTCTTGACGGCATTCGTTATCGGTTTGGCAGATATTCCGGTAGAGACGAGGCGACTGTCTCTACCGGTCTATTGTTTTGAAAGAAATAATAATCGATCTATCGGATCCAGTTTGTGTTCCATTTTAAATGCGAGGCTAATTCCGCTTCGATGAGTTGATCGTAGTGGCGTTGCAGCGTTGCCTCTGTCGGACGCGGGTAGACTTCGGTTTCAATTTCACTTCGTAATTGGCTTATAAAATGACGTTGTAAAACGGAATCCTCGGGTATTGTGATTTGTTCAGGTTCGTTTTTTGCTTTGGCAGCGGGCTTATTAATTAGCGTATCGATGCGTTTGGGTTTCGGTGGCGCAGGAGAATCAAGAGCCGATTCTCGGCCATCGATGAATTTAAACAGAGATAAATCTTCCGGATTAACTAGGCGGTTTTCCAATTCGGAATCGACTAATTGTTCATAGTGCCGCTGCAATACGCAATCGGTCGGGCGCGGAAACAGCGACGCTTCGATTTCGCTACGTAGTTGCGTCAACCAGTGTCTTCTCAATACACTATCCTCGGGGACTTCGTGCTTAGAGTCAGAATTGCTTGGCGTACCGACTGCGTGTTCTATGGGGCTTGATTTTAGCTTTACTTCGATAATCGAACCCGGAGCGGAAGCGTCGGGTATTTCGATGCCATCGATAAGTTTGAAACGATGTAAGGCTTCCGGATTAAGTAAGCGGTTTTCCACTTCGGATTCGACTAATTGCCCGTAGTGGCGCAGCAATACGCAATCGGTCGGACGCGGAAATAACGTTGCTTCGACTTCGGCGCGCAACTGCGATAATAAGTGACGTCTCAATACCGAATCTTCGGGAATCGGAATCTTTTGTTCAATCCATGTTTTAGTGTCTTTAACCGGAGCACTTTCGGTTATTGATATCGTCGATGTGGCGGGTTTTCGACTTTGTTGGGATATTTCATCAGCGTGAGCTTCCTTGAGGTTTTTTTCAATCTGTTTGAGTATTCGTCCTGCCCGGCTTTTGATTTCTTCCCGTTGCCTAACCTCTCGCCATATCAGAAACGGCAGTATCAAGCCGATGACGGCAAATAAACCTGAAACCGCAGCCCAGACCAAAACGCCTTTCGTGAATAACTGAAAAGTCCACCAAGAAAATCCCAATAATACGGCAATGCCGAAGGAAATTTTTAGCGATAACTTAAAAGTAGCGGTACTTGAATTGCCGCTATTGATGTAAGTAGGGTCGATATCGTTTTTTAATTCTTGGAAATGAGCGGTATCGTATTTCGAATGTTTGGCGGTTTCGAGTCTATCAAGGTTTCTTCTCAGTCGTTTTTTATGTACGGTGTTTCTTATCGCCAGAAGCATAATAATCAATGTGGTCGACAGTGTAGCGGCCATGGTGATCATAATTTCGTCGGTAATCATAGCTACCCCCTTTATTGTAATAATTTTTGGATGTTTCCATTTGCCGTGACAACAGCAAGGCTGAATTGTCATGAGATCCTGCGACCTAGCATGCGTTTAGATGAAAGTCAAATGCAAATCTAACAGAATTGACATTAAATATCTAATAATTTATTCGGAGGGGGCTAAAACATGCCGCAAAAGGGTCTTACGGTAACCCAATCGCCGGCGGATTTAGATGTATCTTGATGATTCAAAATGATAAACGCATTGGCTTTGCTCATCGACATCAAAATGCCCGAGCCTTGTTTGCCGGTGGTTCTGACGATCCAGTCGCCATCTTGATCGCGGCTGAGGATGCCGCGCTGTATTTCGGTGCGTCCCGGTTTTTTGCGAAGTTTTTCGGTTGTACGCGCGATGATTGTTGGAGCGATCGGCTTATCGACGATGCCGAGCATTTTTTCCAAGGCCGGTAAAACGAAATAATAAAAGGTGACCAATACCGCGACCGGATTACCCGGTAAGCCGAAAAACGCGGCATTTCCGATGCGCCCGAATGCCAAAGGCCGGCCCGGTTTGATTGCGATTTTCCAGAAATCGACTTGCCCTGAGTTTAGTAGGGCCGTTTTCGTGAAGTCGGCTTCTCCAACCGAAACGCCGCCCGATGAGATGATAAGGTCGGCATAACGGCCCGCTTCGTTAAAACGCTTCAATAAAGTATCGGGGTCGTCTTCGATAATGCCGAGATCTACGACTTCGATATCGGGTCTGTCCAGTGCCGCCAAGAGGCTATAACGATTGCTATCATAGATGCCGCCTTCGCCGGGCGTTTCAAATGGAGCAAAAATTTCGTTGCCGGTCGAGGCGATCGCGACGACCAGTGGGCGTCTGACATTGATTTCGTTAATGCCGAGTGAAGCGAGTAAGCCGATATCCGGCGGCGTGAGGTAGCGTCCCGGAGCCAAGACGGTTTCACCTTGTTTGATATCTTCCCCGGCACGGCGAACGTTATCGCCGGCTCTATGCCGATTATCGATGGCGATAAAGCCGTCTTCGGCTTCGACATGCTCTTGCATGATCGCGGTGTCGAACGGCTTAGGTAAAGCGGCACCGGTCATGATGCGCAGGCAGGTACTCGGCTCGACAGCACCCTGATAAGGAGTACCGGCCAGGGCAAGGCCTTTTACGGCAAGTCGCTTGATTCCTTCGGACGGGAGTTCGGAGCTGTGCAATGCATAGCCGTCGACAGCCGAATTGGTATGCGCAGGTACATTTAGAGTCGAGACGATGGCTTCATATAAAGTGCGTCCTCGGGTTTTTTCAATCGGCAAACGTTGATAGCCGTTAATAGTCGGAAGATTGGCTAAAATTCGGGAAAGCGCGACTTCGCAAGGCATTAGTCCCGATTCAAAGATGTCTGTGCAGCTAGGTTGAGTTTTGATCATTTGCGGATACTCGGGCCGTTTATCGGGATGCCGTTGCCAATATAACTTAAAAAATATTCCAAATTACGGAATTGGGCGCTTTGCGCGCCGGGCGATTCCGCACGGACTTGTTTGAGACACTCGGCAAAGCGCCGGTGCAGCGTGCCGGTTTCACCCCATTTCAAACGATAGACCGGCCAATGGCTGGTATGGCCCAATGACGGGCTTAACACTTCCGAGCGCAGTCGTTTGCCGGCGTTTTGCACATGGCAGGTCGCGCAACTGAAGTTCAATTGGCCGCGCCGTTCGTAATAAAAAGCTTTTCCGGCTTGATAGGCGGCCAAGGCGCGCGGGTCGCTATCGGGGATTTCGATCGCGAGGGCTTTGCCTCGGCTTGTAGAGGCCAAATAGGCGAGCAAAGATGCGATCTCGCCTTTTTGATAGGGCAAAGGGGTTTCGCCGTTTCGTTCGCGGCAGTCGTTCAACGCTTTTGCCAACGTAACGACTTCGCCGGTTTCGCTATTCCACTTCGGATAAAGTTGAGCGATGCCGATGCCGCGATTCGGCAGGCAGTCCGCATAATGAGCGCCATTGGAAAAAGGTATCGAAAACAGGGTTTTACCTTCTTCCAAAGCCCATTCGTACGGCGGAAATTCTTCGATCGCCCGCCAGGATTGCCGGGCACCGGGGTCGATTGCATAAACGCCGTCGGCATAATCCTGTAGCGTCAATTTAGGAAATAATGTCCGGTAATGTTCGGTCAAGGCTTTGTGGTCCTGTTCCGGGTCGGCAAGTGCCGATCCGGCCAGGATTCCTAGCAACAATGGATAGACATAGCGTAAGCCTTTGCTCATGACGGTTCGGCTAGTCGTTGTTCGGCGCTGCCGCTGAGGCCTTGATTGTCGAGCCAGTCGACACGGATCAGGTCGCCGTTTGCAATGCCTTTTAACCAAAAGGCAAAATAAGGATTTTTCGAGATGCTGCCGGCCATCTGTGCGCTCAAGATCGTTTTTCCGTTTTGACTTACCGTCAAGGTCTTGATGAAATGCGCCGGAATCAATTCTTGTGTCTCCGGATCGCGATTGCGGCCGTGTTCCATCGGATGCGCGATCAAGATTTTCAATTCGGTTTTGCCGTTTTTGGCGTTGAGGCGAATTTTGGTTTTGGTCATGTTAGCCTCCGCAGCCGCCGATCGTGACCTTGACTTGTTGACGTGCGCTATAGAGCTTATCACCAGCTTTGATTACGGTAATAACATCGCAGGTTTCGGCCATTTTTAGTTGTGCCGATACGAACGGTTCGGTATTTTCGGACAATGTGAAAATCGCCGCTAGCGGTACCGGGTTTTTCTCGACCAGAATTGCGATGCTTTCGACATCGCTTAGCGTGCTGGCAACCTTGATCGGCACGACTGCTCCGTCTTCGGCGATTAGCGGTAGGTTGAGCGAAATTGCAGCGGAATCGGCAATGTCCGCTCCGGCAAACAAGCGATCCAGCGTGTGTTCGAGCTTTCCCGGCGAGAAATAGTCTTCGGCCCATTCGGCGAAAACTTGTCCCGGAGTCATCAGTCCTGCACAAGCGGCTATGACGTAACAGCCCGATGCCGTAGCGTGGTGTAAAAATTTTCTACGCGAATAAGTCATGAAGTTTCAGTTCGATTAGGCGATATACCAATCGTAGATCATAATTCGGCACCGGGGTGATCGTCAAAGGACGCCGTGAACCCAGCACCTAAATTCCAAAGCCCATTAGCTATGGTTAACTATCTTGGATAATTTAGGTGCTGGGTGAATACGTCCATGTAGGCTCTATGCCTGCATCCTGGCAAAGCCTTTGCACGCGCCATGGATGGCCTGAATGTCGATTTTGCAGGAGCAAAAATCGACCGATTACCCCGGCGCCTCCTTAATCATCGCCGAAGTTTGAAGTGCGAAAGGTATAATTAGCGATTTTTCATGCCGACTATTCTAATCATTTCTTTTAGCTTTCGGAAACGTATTACTCATGACTGTCGAATTAAACGAATTACTCTTTGCCATACACTTCATCAGCGCCGATCCCAATCATGCAAGCGAAGCATTTTTGTCGCTCGAAACCGGTAAAATCCATATCCGTTCCGAGTACATGGATTTCGAAGGGGCGGAGGAACTGCCCAACGATTTGGATGACCCGGCCCGTTATATTAGCCTGCCGGATAAGCATGATCTTAATCTTGGTACGTCATTGGTTTGGTCTTTCGTCGACAAATATAGTTCATCCGATTATGATCGAGTCAGGGCCATGTTCCGAAAACGCGGCGCCTATGCGAAATTTAAGGATTGGGCGGACCGTAACGACCTTCTGGAAACATGGCACCATTTCGAAGAAGAGGCTACAAAAAAAGCCGCTCGCGAATGGTGCGAGGAAAATGATCTGCATTTAGTCGAAAAATAATCTTTCGCTATTTCCATGGCAGGATTGGGCTTGCAGCTAAGCTTTCGAAAAAAGCCATTTTTAGTTAATTGCTGTGTTCCCGCTTTTTAAACTGAAATATCACGCTCTTTCCCAAGCTTCAGCTCTCATCGTATTACATAAATTGTAGGGTACGCTGCGCGTACGAAAGCCGTGCCCTGGCGGTTCGGTTGGTACATGAACATTTCGGGGTTACCATGGTACGCACAGCGTACCCTACGCGGATCGCCTAGCGCTAGTCTCTCACCTAGCGTTAGGTGAGGGAAAACCAATGATGCTTGACACCCGCGGCTTATATCGAAGGCGTAGGGTGCGCGATGCGCACCCTACGACTAAGGGCAATCGAGCAAAGCCGGCTTTCGCCGATGAGGTCACGCGCAAAATTGCTCGATGCTCTGCAATATGCCTTGTGTATCCAATCCGCAAAAACTCAGTAATTCCTCGCGCGTGCCTTGTTCGATGAAGGCGTCGGGCAGGCCGATGTTCAAGACCGGCATCACGATTCTTTGTGCCTGC
>JAHJSQ010000004.1 GCA_018830325.1 Gammaproteobacteria bacterium | reverse complement strand
GGAGTCGTGATACCCGAAACTGGGATTGGCAGGCAGAAGTCTGTTTAAATCCCGATAAACCGATCGATAATGCGGTAAAAAATACCGACATTAGCGTTCATTAATTTTCAACTCATGCGACAACTACGTTGACATTTACCGTTAGCTTGCACGATTTCGACGGTTGTATTCTTCTCGCTGTACTATCATTACGGGAAAGTAGTCGTGTCATATGTCATGCAAGCGAATATCGTAGTATTCGTTTTAGCGGCAATTATCGGGAGCTATTTGTTTTTTCATGTTAAACAACGGCGTAGGAAAGGGAAAAATATTTGCTAATGAATAGGTTGTCAGCGGGCAAGTATTCAATGCTTTCTTCCAAAAAGAGAGGGTAGGGGAGGTTATTTAAATAATATCCCCTGTTTCAAGGAAAATAGCCAAAGTTCTAATTTGTTTTAAATACAGGGGGGTGAGCACTAAGCTTCAGCGGTGATTGAGCTAAGCATTTCGTGATAAAAAATTTCCTTGATCTATGAGTTTAGTAGCCGGTTCGGTTAGCAATTCCCAATTTGAAGCTAAAAAAGAGTGCGGGATGTGCTTGGTGAAAATGACTGTCTGTCGAGCAGCCGCGCCATATTCTGATTGTGCGCTTTAATAGTTAAAGAATAATTACAACATAGCTAAGCATGAAAATACAGGGCGCTGAAATTAAAGGTGAGCCTCGGTCGCTTGAGGATTGGACATCAGTATTGCGCGATCGGGAAATGCCGGTATTTTCCGATACCGTGCAGAGTATCAACTATATTTTAGAGGACGAAAAGAAAGGCGCGATGGAACTGGCTCCTGTGATACTTCAAGATCCTAATCTAACCGCAAAGCTATTAAAGCTAAGTAATAGTATTTATTACAACCCTTCGCGAAAACAGATGGTGACCGTATCTCGGGCTATTGTGATTCTCGGTATCGAGGTCATTCGAGAGCTGACACTGGCTTGCTCGCTTTTTGAAGCGATTTTGTTGCCGAATAACAGGCAACGCGCCAATGAAGAAATCGCCAAAGCTATTCATGCGGCAGTTCAGGCCAAGGCTTTGGCGATCGCAGCGAAAGATCCTTCGCCCGAAGAGGTTTTTATCGCAGCGTTGCTCAAAAATATCGGAAGCATCGCCTTTTGGTGTTTTTGCGGAGCACAGGGCGTTAGAATTCAGGCATTGCTGAAAAATGGCCTAAGCAACGAAGCGGCCGAAAAGCAAGTGCTGGGTTTCAAACTGGCTGATTTGGATATTTCATTGTGCAAAACTTGGAATTTAAAAGGTTTGATCGAAGCGGCTATTAAAAAAAGTACCAGAGACGTTGATCCGCGGGTTAAATTCGTTCGCGTCGGCTGCGAAGTCGTCGAAGCGTTACGAGAAGGAGTCGGAACCCAAAGTTATTACGCCTGTGTCGAAAAAATCGAGACCATGACTGGCCAATCGAAAGAAGCGATTGAGGCGGGTCTCCGTAAAAATACCGACATTGCGGCAAACATTGCTTGCCATTTCGGCGCAACGGAGGCTTCGAATTTAATTCAGCATAATGTTCGGCAAAATTCCGAATCGAATGCATCGGCGCAAAATGTGGATCGAAAAGTCTTGCAATTTCAAATTTTGCAAGATATTACCGCAATATTAAGCGGAAGAATCGATATCAATCTGTTGCTTGAAACCGTATTGGAGGGTATTCAACGTGGAATCGGCATGGATCGGACCATTTTCGCTCTTTTAACAAAAGATAAAAATGCATTGTTGGAGAAAGTGGCTTTGGGTTGGCGTAAGGATAGTTATTTACAAAAGATTCGCTTTGAGCTTAGTAAGTCTCCGCCTAATTTGTTTTTTCAAGCGATTGCCAATCACGAGGGTTATTGGATAAACCCGAAAGAAAACAAATCTTTGTATAGCGAAAGCGATGTTAAGACGATCGGTATACAATCTTGTTTATTGATGGCTGTTTGTTCAAGCGACAAACCTATTGGCCTAATTTATTGCGATCGAGCCTACAGTAATCTCGAATTGACCGAGGATGATCTCAAGGCGTTCAAACATTTTGTTCAACAGGCTAATATTGGTCTATCTCTCTACCGTATGCAAGCGAAGTAAGGTCTTGATATGGGCACTTTGGATTTCGTGAAAAATAACTTCCTGGTGCTATGAGTTTTATAGCGTTCCTCGACAGCACACCCTAGGATCGTCGAAACTGCTCGAACTGGAAATTGCAGCAATGAACATTCCTCTTTTTAATGATCGGTAGCAACATGATAAAGCTGACATTTTGGGTTATTCCTTTTTTCTTATTAACGGCCCCAGCTCATGCTGATTATCGAGACGATATTGGTTATAACCAATTGCAATCGGAATTGGGAATAAACACACCCGATGGTACCGGCACTAAAGTTACACAAGTTGAGGCCGCCATAGGTGCAGGCGATTTCAATACCGGCTCCTGGATGCCGAATACGGTTAGTACTCAGTTCACAGGGAAAACAATTATAGATCAATCGTTTCCTTCCTCGAATGGTATATCCTCGCATGCGACAGGCGTTGCGCAGTTGTTCTATGGAAATACCAGTTCTATGGCTCCGGGTATCATTGAGGTCGATATCTATTCGGCAAGCAACTGGATGCAGAGTGGATTTTTGAGTGCAGGCTCAACTCTTGTTCCATCCGTTAGCGGTAGTCGTATCGCTAATCATAGCTGGGTCGGAGAGTTGGCTAATGCGCATGATGTTTTGGATATTTTGCACCGCATCGATTGGCTGGTTGACGAAGATGAATTTATTCAAGTTGTCGGTGTAAATAACGGATTGGTTCAAAAACCTCTGATCAGTAATGCCTTTAATGTGATTGCGGTCGGTCGTACCGACGGCCAGCATGAAAAAGGCACTATGGCGCTGGATTCGGTTTATGCATCGGATAGGTCGGGACACGATCTGGTGGTTCCTTTTGGTACGACAAGCAGTGCGACTGCCGTGGTTTCCGGGGCTGCTGCGATGCTTATCGAACAAGCGCAAATCATCGCGGAGGGACCGGCTGCCGTGATCAGCAATGGAGACACGATCTATAACGGCGAGCGTTCGGAAGTTATTAAAGCGATCATGATGGCCGGTGCCGACCGAGCGACCCAAAATTTTCATACGATA
This sequence comes from Gammaproteobacteria bacterium, assembly GCA_018830325.1. Classification (GTDB taxonomy): domain Bacteria; phylum Pseudomonadota; class Gammaproteobacteria; order Methylococcales; family Methylomonadaceae; genus Methylotuvimicrobium. The sequence goes on along the minus strand of JAHJSQ010000004.1, from coordinate 1,125 downwards.
GCGCAGATTACAGACTATCGTGCAGATGCGATAAACCAAGCTCAAAATGGTCTCGATGTGCGATTCGGAGCAGGTCAACTGAATGTCTATAATAATTATCAAATCATGGATGCCGGCCAGCAAAGTAACATGCAAGACGGCGGAGCTGCTACGGTCGATTGGTTTGGCTGGGATTACGATGCGAATTTTGGCGGTGCACAGGATAGTAACAATATCGCTTCCTATCGTTTTGCGACGAGCGAGGTCGGCGGAGACCAATTGACGGTTTCGTTGGTTTGGAATATCAATATCGAGGATAACCGGCGTCCCGGATTTAATCCCTCCGCCACACTCCATAATCTGGACTTGTTTTTATATGATGTAACCGACGGCAACGAGGATCTCTTTGCAAGCTCAACCAGCGCTATTGATAACACAGAGAATTTGTGGGTCGTTCTGGACGGTGGACGGGACTATGAGTTGAGGGTAGTTGCAGTGGACGATGAGGATTTTAACTGGGATTTTGCACTAGCTTGGCGCGTATCTTCTTTCACTCCTGTGCCTTTGCCGGCTGGGTTTTGGTTTTTTCTGACAGGATTATTGGGTTTGGTCCGCTTTAGATTTCGTTCGGGATCGTAAAGGTTTCTATAAACGCGCACGGTCATATCATAAAAAGGGGAAGTTGCTCGATAGGAACGAGTTGGGGTTCCGGCGTCCTGTCAGATGAGTTACCGAAACTCCAGAAAGCTTAGGAACGAGCATGAAATATAGAGCCGGTAGTTAATAAAGCTACATAAATTGCACTTCAGCTCAGGCTAGAAAGGTAATGCCATATTCTAATTAACTAAGGGCTCTATAACTTCGACAACTTCTGGGAGGGGGTTCGGTGGCTCGATTGACAGGTGTCGGCGGCAGGGCAGATTTTTGCTCCTCGGCAATTGCTCCTGCATTGCCCTAATACACGCCATCCATGGCGTAATGCAAAATCTGCATTCATGCCATCCTTGGCAATCAGTCGCCGCCGTCAAGCCTACATGGAAGTATTCACCCAGCACCTAAATTCCATAGTCCATTGGCTATGGTTAACTACCGTGGATAATTTAGGTGCTGGGTTCACGGCGTCCTGTCAAGCGAGTCACCGAATCG
>JAHJSQ010000101.1 GCA_018830325.1 Gammaproteobacteria bacterium | reverse complement strand
GCTGCATCCTGCGCGCTGACGATTTTGCCGAGGGTTTTCGGAAGGGCTATCCTTAGCCCTCCGAAAACGAGCGGCATCCCTGCCGCTCCCCTAACGGGCTATTCTCGGCAAAATCGCCAGTGCTCGGCGCGGCCTAACGGGACCTAGGCGGGCGCCCTGAGTTAAGTCAAATTGGCTGAACATTCTACGTAATCAGGTAAATGTATGTGATGACGGCGGTCCTCGATAGACATACTCCACGCCTTTTGTTTATAGACGGTTTTTCGATCAAAAAGGAGTAGGATAAAAAGCTCTTGTACATTCGCCTTATTCAATTCTTCGACTATCTATGACTTTAATCGACCAACTTAAATCGCAATTACAAACTTTGCCTGCAGAACTTGTTGAAAACGTGCAGGCAAAATTGCAGCAATGGGACGAGCAAAACGCATCATTAACGACTGTTTCGGATTATCCCGAACCATTACTGGCCTCGTGGATTAAGGTTTGGACATCGAGTCTTTTCGTGGCCGATAGCTGTATTCGCTGTCCCAAGATGTTGTTTGATTTGATCGAGTCGGACGAGTTGTTTAAGTCGTATACCGAGACGCAGTATGCCGACAAACTAGCAAAGTTGACGGATGAGAACGAAGCCGGATTGATGGTGTCGCTGCGACGCTTGCGAAATCGGGAAATGGTTCGTATTGCATGGCGTGATCTGGCCGGTTGGGCGACGCTCGAAGAAACCTTGCATGAATTGACATGGCTGGCCGAAGCCTGCATTCGTTATGTCTTGGATTTTTTATATCGGCAAGCCTGCGATAAATTCGGCACGCCAATGCTGGCAAACGGCCAAGCCCAGCAAATGGTGGTGCTCGGCATGGGCAAGCTCGGCGCCTATGAGCTGAACTATTCTTCCGATATCGATTTGATTTTCGCGTTCGCCGAAGACGGGTTTTTAAACGATAGAAAAGAAACCACGTATGGTGAATTTTTTAGCAAAATTTGCCGCAAGCTGGTCAAAATCCTGGACGAAACGACTGCCGACGGCTTTGTGTTCAGAACCGATATCAGGCTTCGGCCGTTTGGCGATAGCGGTCCTGTGATCATGACCTTCGACGGCATGGAAAATTATTATCTGACCCAGGCGCGCGAATGGGAACGCTATGCAATGATTAAAGCCCGTCAGGTTGCAGGTGACGCATACACCGGTCCGCAATTGATGAAGATGCTGCATGCATTCGTGTATCGCCGTTATCTCGATTACGGCGCATTCGAAGAACTGCGTTCGTTAAAGTATAAAATTACGCAAGAATTGCAGCGCAAGGACAGGCTCGACAATATTAAACTCGGTCCCGGCGGCATACGCGAAATCGAATTTATCGGACAAGCTTTTCAATTAATCCGCGGCGGCCAGGAAAAGTCTTTGCAAAATCGACGTATCGTCGAAGTTTTACAGAGGCTGGGAGAGATGGAGTTATTGGCGCCGGACGATGCCGAGCAATTGATCGGTCATTATCGATTTCTGCGTGAAGCCGAAAATCATATTCAACAATATCAAGACCGGCAAACTCACGATTTGCCGCAAGATCCTCAGGCTCAACTCATCCTGGCGTATTCGATGGATTTTTCGGACTGGCCGGGTTTCAAGGCGAAGTTGGATGATATTCGCAGGCAAGTTCATGACGAATTCGATCTGGTGTTTTCGCTGTCCAAACAAGATAAAAGAAATCTCGAGGCCGAATCGATTTGGGCGGCGCATGCGGACGACGAAGAGCTTTGTTCGCAATTGGTGGATTTAGGGTTTGGCAGCGCCGAAGAAATGTTGCTTCAAATACGTGAATTCAAAAAATCGCCGGCCGTCAAGCGGCTCACCGCCAAAGGAGCAGCCGTGCTGGACCGCTTGATGCCGCAACTGCTGGAGTCGGTGCGGCAAGTCGAAAATCTGGATGAAACCTTGAAACGTATTTTGCGTTTATTCGAAGCGGTAGCGGGACGTAATGTTTACTTATCGTTGCTCTATGAAAATCCCGAAGCGCTGACGCAATTGGTCAAGTTGTCGGCGGCAAGCCCGTGGATTTGCGATTATTTGGCTCACTATCCGGTGTTATTCGACGAGTTGCTCGATACCCGTTCGTTGTACGAACCTCTGAAAAAGCAAGCCTTGCAAGCCGAACTTGCCGAGATGCTGGCCGATATCAACATTCAAGATACCGAGCAATTGATGATGGTGCTGCGCAAGTTTAAGCATATCAATCTGCTTAGGGTAGCGGCCGCCGATATCATGGGCATTATCCCTATCATGGTGGTCAGCGATTATTTGACCTATATCGCCGAAACAATTGTCGAGCACACCGTTGCGCTATGTTGGCGGATCATGACCGACAAGCACGGCGCTCCGCCGAATACCGATCATGTTTCGATCGGCTTCGGCGTGTTGGGTTTCGGTAAATTGGGCGGCATCGAGCTTGGCTATGGGTCCGACCTCGATATGGTGTTTTTATACGACAGCAAGGATACGCATGCGCTGACCGACGGCGCTAAACCGATCAGTTGTTCGCATTTTTACGGGCGGCTCGGGCAAAAAGTCATGCAGATGCTCAATACGCGTCTGTTGTCCGGTATTTTGTATGAAGTCGATATGCGTCTAAGGCCAAGCGGCAATGCCGGCTTACTGGTCAATCATGTTGATGTTTACGAGGACTATCTGCGCGATAATGCTTGGACTTGGGAACATCAAGCCTTAGTTAGAGGGCGCTTCATCGCCGGCGACCCGACGATAAAAACCGAGTTCGAAGCGATTCGCAAACGAATTCTATGCATCCCCCGGGATCATTATGTCTTGAAAAAAGAAGTGCGCGACATGCGCGAAAAAATGCGTGAAAATCTGGATACGACCAAAGCCGGCGAGTTCGATTTAAAACAAAGCAAAGGTGGTATTGCGGATATTGAGTTTATAGTACAATTCTGCGTTTTAGATCAGGCGGCAGCCAACGAGTCCTTGGTAACCTATACCGATAATATCCGTTTGTTGGACGGGTTGGCGCAAATCGGGACTTTATCGGAGCCGGTTACCGAGCAACTCAAACAGGCTTATTGCTGCTATCGTGACTACGGTCACAAACAAGCACTGCAAGACGATAAAGCCGTGGCTTCGGAAGAGAGTTTTGCGCAATTGAGAGCTCAAGTAGAACGTATTTGGCAACAGGTGATGGATTAATGACAAGCATTTTTCAAGTTGAAGTGGAGACACGATAATGACGATGGACGATAGAGATGGGCTGATTTGGATGGACGGCAAATGGGTAGAATGGCGGGAGGCCAAAGTCCATGTGTTGACGCATACCCTGCATTACGGTGCCGGCGTTTTCGAAGGTTTAAGGGCTTATAAGACCGACCAAGGCACGGCGATTTTTAGGTTGGCCGAACATACCGACCGATTGTTTCGTTCTGCGAAAATTCTCAATATGCCTATTCCTTATGGCAAGGAAGAGCTCAATCAGGCCCATTGCGAAGCCGTTTCTAAGAATGATCTGGAAACCGCCTATATTAGAAGTATGTGTTTTTACGGTTCGGAAGGCATGGGACTTCGAGCCGATAACTTGCAAGTGCATGTCATGATCGCGGCCTGGCAATGGGGGGCTTATCTCGGCGCCGAAAACATGGAGCGAGGCATTCGCGTCAGGACATCCTCTTATACGCGCAATCATGTCAACAGCACGATGTGTAAAGCCAAGGCAAACGGCAATTATATCAACTCGATACTGGCTCTCCAAGAAGCTTTAGCGACCGGTTATGACGAAGCTTTATTGCTCGATCACGAAGGTTTTGCGGCGGAAGGTAGCGGCGAAAACTTGTTTATCATTCGTAACGGTAAAATTTATACTCCGGAAACGACGTCGGCACTCGAAGGCATCACTCGTGATACCGTGATGACGATAGCGAAAGAGCAGGGCTTGGAAGTGTCGGAAAAGCGTATCACGCGCGACGAAATCTATGTCGCCGACGAAGCCTTCTTCACGGGTTCTGCCGCAGAAGTGACGCCGATTCGCGAATTGGACGGTCGGTCCATCGGTAACGGTGTGAGAGGGCCAATAACCGAAAAATTGCAAACGCTGTATTTCGATTATGTGCATGGCAGACGCGCCGACCATCAGGAGTGGTTGAGTTACGTTTAGGATATGGCTATGGCTGCTTAAGTTTCCGATTTTCTATCGTTCCCACGCAGCGCGCACGCCGGAACGCATCAGTACTGCCGGGAGTGTTCCACCTCTCTCTAGGGGAATGCGTACCGATCTTGCCTAGGCAGCCAAGTTATGGGTTCCCACGGAGGACCGTGGGAAACAGAAAAAAACCGAAATTATGATCTTCGACGACTCGACAGGAGGGGATCTTTATCGTTAGTTAGTAGCAAACATGCACAGACGCATACGATTTTCCGACTTACTTAGAAAACATAAAGCAATATGAATAAGCCGTTGACCGAATTTTCGGCCCTATCAGTAAACCTCGGATCTGAAATGCTATGAAAATCTGTCAAATTGTTGCAAGTTCCGGATTCGGGGGGCTTGAAAAGCACGTCATTGAGTTATCTAACGAATTGTCGAAAATCGAGGACGTCACGTTAGTAGCCCCCTCTGATTTGTGCAAATTTATTTCCGAAAGAGTTCATTTCATTCCGTTCGATTTCAGTCGAAGCCGGCACAATCCGCTGATGCTTTGGGATTTACTGACTGTCATCAGGAAAGGCGATTATGATATTGTACATGCGCAAGCCAATAAGGCGGTCTCACTGCTATCGAAACTGAGTCCAGCGATTTCAGCCAAGACTCTCGGTACTATTCATAACGCGAACAGAAAAAAAGGGCGTCCTTTTAAGAACATTGATCATGTCATTGCGGTAAGTAAAGCGGCCGGAAGTTTTATCCGAAAAGAGATTCCGATGACGGTTGTCTATAACGGGATTCGATTGAATTTCGATGAGCAAAAATTAACTAAGCGTCAGTTGATCGAAGAATTTGGCTTGCAGCCGAACAAACCGTTGTTATGTGGAGTCGGAAGGCTAGTGCCGGCGAAGGGCTTCGATTTATTGGTCGAGGCAATGAAACAAGTTGACGCTAATCTGTTGGTCTTAGGTGATGGGCCTTTGAAACACGAGCTTGAATCACAGATTAAACGACTTGAGCTGCAGGATCGTATCAAGTTGTTGGGTTTTCGAAACGATGTTCCGAAAATTCTGTCCGGTGTCGACGGTGTGATTATTTCATCGAGAAATGAAGGTTTTTCTTATGTCTTTGCGGAAGCGGTGTTACTCGGAAAACCCGTTTTGTCGACTGATGTGCCGGTTGCCAATGAGGTGCTGGATAAGGCGCTGATCATGGATGTTAATGTTGAAGCGATTCGTCAAAAATTAGACGAATTGATTTTCAACGAAGACCGTTGGTGTAAACTGATGGAGCCAGTCTGGAAGATCGGTAAGGATGAGTTTACATTGGATGCGATGGTCGGCAATACGTTAAAGGTTTACGGAAATTTACTAAATTCCGTCAGCTAAAGTGGTAATCAACATTTTTTCTTAACGATGTTAAATGTCTCTATCAATTGCATGATGCATTATCCCCAAAGTTTCTTCAGTTACACTTTTACTTGAACTCAAGATCCCATTTCGCTAAACGGATTCAAATGCCCCATCATCGAAACGCCATGGTAATTATTCACACCCCCTATCGTTCCCACGCGGAGCACTCATCGTTATACATAAGTGAAAAAATTACCTTTTTGCTATCTTAGCCAATGAGGCCTCGATACCATTTTTTATCGCCCAACGTTCCCGACTTTCCCTCAGTTAGGGAAAGCCACTGATGTTCAATATCCGCAGATTTATCAAACAGCACCGTTTCCAACTATACAATGACCTCTGTTTAGCAAGTTTACCGATACTTGTATATAACGGCGAGCGCAGAGCATGGGAACGAGAATGGCCGGGGGACTGAATACTTACACGCCATGAGCTTGAATATTCGACCGACCGGCGGATCCTTATGACAAATAACCAAAACTTCGTAACCGGCTTGAGCTAAAGACAAACTCAAATCGACAAAATAGCGTTTCGCTCTTCCGATTCATTTGGCGAGCATGATTTGAACGATTTTTAAAGCTTGGGTTTGGTACTCATCGAGTTTATTCATTTGCTTTGCTCGATGTTTCGTTTTGGTACCGGTATTCAACTGCAAATGCGAGAAAAAGCAGCATCCATAACCAGGCATAAGACCGAACACCATGGAATTCCCAATGCATATTGAGAGGCAACATCATCGCCACAGCCGCTAACCAAAACGGAAAAGCCTTAGTTTCATACCAAACCGAAATAACAGCTTTCCAGAAGATTAAGCCAAAAGCCGCAAGATAGGCAACAAAACCAATAATACCAGTAACCATCAATACATCCAGCCCGTAAAAATGCGCATGACCGAAAGGAATAGGCGTGTAACCTCTCTGAAAACCCAAATCGCCTAAAGCTTTCACACCGATGCCGGTAATCGGCGAGTCAAGAAACAATTGCCAGGCGCCTCGCCATACATCAACCCTCAGCGAGGTCGCCTCATTTAAGGCTTCGGGGTCGGTTGAAAAGCCGGAAACCGTTTGTGTTAATTTGACTTGAAGACTTTCGGAAACCAATATACTCACACTAGCGGACAACGCTAACAAGAGTAAAACTTGCCCTATGACTTTAAAAGCGCGATGTCGCAACAAGATAACGAAATAGACGAACGATACGATCAGCAACGTTAACCAAGCGGAACGACTTCCCGAGAACAAAATGACCGCAAGAAAAGGGGCCAAGAATAACCAATGCCAGTTATGACCCGAACGTTGCGACAGACGTCGGCCTGCTTCAATCAAAAAAGGCGACAAATGCGCAAATATAATACCTATTCTCATCTTAGGGTGGAAAATCCCGGTTAAACGATAGCCGTTATAGGGCCATCCAAAAAGGTTATGGCCAACGAAATATTGAATCAACGCATCGAGTGTCCAAAACATCAAGATCGCGGCAATCCCATAGAACAAAAAATTGGAGCTAAAGCTTTTCGCAAGCCGGCGAATCACATAGACTCCGGCGACTGCATACAATATAAAATATAATGCGGTAATGAGCGTTTTATCAATCTTATATGCGCTAACGCTAGCAATCAGTAACGGTATCGTAAGCAATAGGGCGACACTCACATACAGCGATAAATTCGGTAGACTCCGAACACCTTCCCGATAAAAACTGTTCAGGCTAAGCAGCAGTAAAATAATAACAGGCAATAAAAAGCTTTCGCCAAATGGCTGCAATAATACGAAAAGTATGACTAACCATTCGACATGATGGCGCAGAAACCAATTTTGCCAAGAGGAAGTGGTCGGTAAATCCGTATAACTGTTTTCTGGATTCATATAAATATTCGTTAGCTTAAGACTTGAAAGTTCAAATGGTCATAAAGGATTATCGCACTTTAACTCCGGCACTATTAGCTGGATAGGTATAAAATAACATCGGTATGGTATGGATTTCGTTTGTTCGTGGTTATGAAGGGTGACACCTTTTCTGGTTCCCATGGTCCTCCGTGGGACCCTATACCTTGGTTGCCGAGCCAAGATCGGTAGGCATATCCTGTACCTTTCACTAATGAGACGCTATTCGATCAAGAAAGAGTGGATTGGGGATCTTTGTTGCGATATTGATGAACCGCGGATGTGATAGCGGCAATTAGCCTGGGATCAATGTCTCCTTGAGAAGATGCGGTGGCGGGTTTGGTGTTGTCTGTCATCATTGCCGGTCCATCGATAAAGCGCGCGATTAGTGCCGACATTGAATTGACGGCAAAAATCAACATCGCAAGGAACAGAAATACAATCCCCATGCCTATCGCCATTAACTCACCGCCCCTGATTAATATTTCAGTCATAGTTTTTGATTTATCTATAAAGTTACGATCGCGAAATTGTATCATAAGGCCAAGCGACTCGGCGCGGACAAAGCTTTAGCGTTAAATTATTCGGAGAGCACTATGACGGCGACGATAAAAATTATCCAGGATAATATTACCCAACTGAAAGTCGACGCGATCGTCAATGCAGCCAATGTTTCATTATTGGGCGGAGGCGGCGTCGATGGCGCGATACATCGTGCCGCAGGCCCCGAATTACTGGAAGCCTGTAAAAAACTGAATGGCTGTCGGGTCGGTCAGGCAAAAATAACCCCCGGTTTTCGATTACCGGCCCGTTTCGTAATTCATACCGTCGGGCCGGTATGGTCGGGAGGTACCCACGGTGAGGCGCGGCTGTTGGCTTCTTGTTATCGTTCTTGTTTGGATATCGCAGCAGAACAAGGCTTTAAGTCGATTGCCTTTCCTGCGATTTCGTGCGGCGTATACGGCTATCCAATGGACCAGGCTGCAGGAATAGCGATCAATTCGATAGCCGATAATTTGCAAAATTGTGTCGACTTGGAAACGGTTTACTTGGTCTGTTTTGCCGAACCGGTACTTAAGGCTTATCATGAGCAATTTAACCGCATTAAAGGTGTGCTATGACGGAGCCGAAACAAGATCGAGAATTAAGAGAAAAACTGACACCGGAACAGTACAACATCTGTTGGAATAAAGGAACCGAGCCGCCGTTCACCGGAAAATATACCGATTGTAAAGAAGAGGGGGTTTATCATTGTGTTTGCTGCGGTAATCCGCTTTTCGATTCCGATACTAAATACAATTCAGGTTCGGGCTGGCCTAGTTTTTGGGATGTCTTTTCCGCCGACAGCTTAACTCAATCGGAGGATAGCAGTCATGGCATGCGCCGTGTCGAAGTGACATGTAAATCATGTCATGCGCATTTAGGCCATGTTTTCGAAGACGGCCCCGAACCGACCGGTCTTCGTTATTGCATCAATTCGGCAGCATTGGAGTTGAAAAAGAAATGATCGATTCACGTTTACAGGTTCAACAATTACTGGATTTTATCGATACAAGCCCGAGCCCGTGGCATGCTGTAAGCACGGTTGAAAAAGCCTTACTTCCTTACGGTTTCGTTAAGCTGGACGAGACTGCTAAATGGTCCTTGGAACCCGGCGGGCGCTACTATGTCGTTCGCGACGATTCCTCGGTCGTCGTGTTTGTACAAGGGCATCAACCACTCGATGAAACCGGTTTCAAGATTATCGGTGCGCATACCGATTCTCCAGGGCTTCGAGTCAAGCCGAATGCCGCGAATTTATTGGATGGCTATATCAGAGTCGGCGTCGAAGTGTATGGCGGACCGATTCTGGCTACTTTTACCGATCGGGATTTGAGTTTGGCGGGGCGAGTTAGCTACAAGTCCGGCGATGGTATACATACTGAATTGATCGATTTCAAGCGGCCGTTGTTGCGCTTGCCTAATTTGGCGATTCATATGAATCGAGGGGTAAATGAAGACGGCTTGAAATTGAACAAACAACTCGAACTGCCGTTAATACTTTCGTTGTTCGCCGAACAGCAGTTGCCGCCAACCTATTTTTCGGAATTACTCGAACAAGTCGCCGATATCAGGGCGGAGCAATTGCTGGCTTTCGAACTCAATGTCTACGATACGCAGAAAGGTACGTTTTGGGGGGCGGATAATGAATTCTATGCGAACAGCCAGCTGGATAATTTAGCCTCTTGTCATGCCGCGTTAACGGCCTTATTGGACGAAACTGTGCTGACATCGGGTAAAACTTTGGTATGCGCGTTTTTCGATCATGAAGAAATCGGCAGTACGACTTGCAAAGGCGCCGACGGCAGTTTTTTACCGGACTTATTGGGCCGGATTGCATCGAACTTCGGATTGCAAGGCGAGGATTATCAACGCGCCTTGACGCAGAGTTTCATGATCAGCGCGGATATGGCGCATGCCTATCAACCCAATTTTCCGATGTTTTACGAACCCGACCATAAGGTGCTGGTCAACAAGGGACCCGTTATTAAAGTCAATGCCAATCGACGCTACGCCTCGGATAGCGTTTCCGAGGCGATGTTCGCGGGCTGGTGCGAGCGAGCCGGCGTACCGTATCAAAAATATTCTCACCGAAGCGATTTACCTTGCGGTAGTACCATCGGTCCGATGACGTCAGCCAAATTGGGTCTGCGAACGGTCGATGTCGGTAATCCCATGTGGGCGATGCACAGTATTCGCGAAAGCGCCGGTGTTTTGGATCACGGTTACATGATCGATGCGTTCAAATGTTTTTTTCAATATTGATTCGGCTACGATCGGATTCGACGATGGAGATTTGTCCTGAGTAGGTATTGGAAAGCTTATGACTATAGCACTGCCAAATAAATTAGGACATTATGATGCCCTCGATACGTAGTTTGTCGCTTGAGCATAAAATTTCGATGGCGACATTTTTCGCCGCTCTTTGTCTCGTTGTATGCATTTTTCTATTGTGGGCATTTTTTGAACTGGTCGGAATCAAGCAGACGGCTTCCGCTGAATTGGTTTCAGCTGCCGAGAAGATTAGTGAACGCAGCGTAATGGCCTTATCGACGAGTCGCCACGGACCAATCGAGCATGAATTGAAATCGGCCAACCGACTAGGTGTCATCAAATTGGCTTGTGTTTATGATAGTCAAGGGAATGTTTTTTCGAGTTTGGACGGTTCGAAACAATGCCCGGAGTTACATAAATTAGAAAAACAGCATTGGTTACAGGCGGTTGCCCGTGCCCCGATTCAAGTCAATAACGACACTATCGGCTTGGTTTATCTCGTAGGTGATATCTCGGGAATGTTTTGGGAGCAGGTTCATTTTTTCCGTTGGTTCATTATCACGGTATTGGCAAGTATCTTATTGACACTAATACTGAAAATACAGCTATCTCGATTAATCGTTGCGCCGGTCAATCATTTACTCGATACCGTTAAAAAAATAGATGCCGGAAGGAATTATTCGTTTCGCGCCAAAAAGTTCGCCGATGATGAGCTAGGTCAGTTGGTCGAGACCTTCAATGCGATGATTGCAACCGTTCAAACGCAGAATAAAGCGCTGATAGAAGCGAAAAATCGCTATTTACTACTTTATGACGATAATCCCACGATTATTTTTAATGTCGAACCGGACGGACGCATTATTTCCGTCAATAAATTTGGAGCGAGGCAATTAATACATAGCGACCGTCGGCTGCAAGGCGATTTGATTTTTAATTTCGTTCATTTTGATGACCGCACGTTGATGGAAGAGATGTTTGGACTTTGTGTGAAGGATCCGCTCCGGGTGAATAAAATCGAAGTTCGTATGGTTTGTCAGGACAATAGTATTATTTGGGTCAGAGGCGCGGCGAGGGTCATTCAAGCTCAAAATAAAATGAATATTTTATTGGTGTGTGAGGATATAACAGAGGCTCGTAAATTATCCGAGCAGATAACCTATCAAGCGCAACACGATAGCTTGACCGGCCTACTTAATCGAACCGAATTCGATAAACAAATACAACAGGCCTTGCGTTCCGCGCGTAATTCGAGAACTGAGTATGCCTTATGCTATCTCGATTTAGATCAATTTAAGGTCGTAAACGATACATGCGGTCATGTGGCCGGAGACGAGTTATTGAGGCAATTGAGCGTATTGATCAAAAGTCAAATCCGCCAAGATGATTTATTCGCGCGCTTGGGCGGAGACGAGTTCGGTATTTTGATGAAAGGTTGTTTATTGACGCAGGCCGCGATTACCTGTGAAAAAATCCGAAAGGCGATACAAGAGTTTCGTTTTGCTTGGGAAGATAGAACTTTTTCGATCGGCGTCAGTATTGGCATTGCCGGAATCAACAGTATCAGCGGTAATAGCACCGAATCGCTTAAGGATGCCGATGCGGCTTGTTATGCGGCCAAGGAAAAAGGCCGCAATCGGGTACATCTTTTTCGGCCCAATGATCAGGAATTGGCTTCCCGGCAGGGAGAAATGCAGTGGGTCGAGAAAATTCAACGAGGTATCGCTAATCATCAATTTCGCCTGTACGGACAGCCGATCGTGCCTATCGGCCATAACAATGAAGGTTTGCATTTTGAAACCTTGATTCGATACCAAGACGACGCCGGGCATATCGTACCTCCGGGCGCTTTTTTACCGGCTGCGGAACGTTATAATTTGGCGGCCGCCCTAGATAAATGGGTTATTGCTTCGTTATTCGAATGGCTGGCGATGCGTCCCGGGTTTATCGATAAGATGTCGTTATGTTCGGTTAATCTGTCGGGGTTATCGCTATCCGACGAAACGATGCTGGAATATATTTCCAATCGATTTAAGCAATGGGAAATTCCGACAGATAAAATTTGTTTCGAAATCACCGAAACTGCCGCGATTGCCAATTTATCGAACGCAACGCGCGCGATTAATGCGCTGAGAGACCGGGGCAGTTTATTTTCGTTGGATGACTTCGGTAGCGGTTTGTCTTCATTCGCGTACTTGAAAAATTTACCGGTGGATTTTCTCAAGATCGATGGTTTGTTCGTTAAAGACATTGTTGACGATGAGGTCGATTTGGCGATGGTCCGATCTATCAATGAGGTCGGTCATGTGATGGGTAAGAAAACAATTGCCGAGTTCGTCGAAAACGAGCGCATTTTAAAGCTGCTAAGTGAGCTGGGTGTCGATTATGCGCAAGGTTACGGAATCGGCAAGCCGGTATTATTAAAAGACCTTCGATTGATCAATCTGGCCGCTAAGGTTCAATAGCCCCGATCTCTGTTTTTTCATTCCGTCAAACAAATGCCGTTACTCGATTCATCCGCCCTCAAAAATTTAGCGCCTCGGGATGGCAACGTTTTTTTGCTCAAACAATATTACTCGTTAGACGAGGCGAACGAGCTGTTTTCGATATTGCTCGATAGGCTGGCTTGGCAGGAAGAATCGATATGGATGTTTGGAAAACCTGTCAACGTGCCGCGTTTGACATGCTGGTATGGCGATCCTGACGCGGTTTATGCCTATTCCGGCGTCAAGCATGAGCCATTGCCTTGGACGGTCGAACTAAATGCGATACGGCAACGAATCCAATCGGATTTTGCATATACTTTCAATAGCGTCCTAGCTAATCTATACCGAAGCGGACAGGACTCGATGGGTTACCATGCCGATAACGAAAAAGAGCTGGGTATGAATCCGGCGATTGCTTCGTTGAGTTTGGGGGATGAGCGGCTGTTCCGGCTAGTTCATAACAAATCCAAGGAGAAGTTGGACTTGGTGCTGGGTCATGGAGATTTATTGATCATGGCCGGCTCGCTTCAGCATCATTGGCGCCATGCCATTCCAAAAACCGGGCAATTGAAATCGCCCCGGATCAATTTGACGTTTAGGAAAATCAGGGGTTTTTAAAAAGAAATTTAACTCGCGCGGAGGCCCGCTGTCCGCTGTTTCCCAAGCTCTTGCTCTCATCGTTATACATAAATTGTAGAATCACCTAGCGTTAGGTGTTACTGCCATTAAGTTAAGGGAAGCCCGTCATTCCGCCATGGACTGGCGGAATCCAGTGCCATGGATGGCAAGCTTTTGAGGCAAAGTAGATCCTGGATACAAGCATTACTTAATTCTGTGATGGCTTAACTTAATGGCAGTGAGCGTTAGGTGTGGGATATCCGAGGGTATTAAGTGACAATAAATGAAATCGAGGTTTCTGGTTCCCACGGTCCTCCGTGGGAACCCATACCTTGTCAGCCGAGGCAAGATCGGCATGTATTTCCACGCTGGAGCGGTGGGAACGAGGAAAACGGTAATTTTTGACTTAATGTATAACGATGAGAGCTAGAGCTTGGGAAAGAGCGTGAAATTCGGCGGGTCTACAACACATGTCAACTGCTCTTTCTAGGTTGAAAGATTAAAAATCGTATTCCAATACATTTTTTGCGCGCCGGCAAATTTCCTGTCCGTAGTCGGTCCATTGGCCTTGACCCCAGTAACGATAACAACTGGTTTGCGAGGATAGTAAGTGGAAGAGGGCATTGCGATAACGCGCATCGGAACTCGGTATTTTCGTTTTAATGACTTTTTCATTGAACAACGAGCTGATTTCTTCCATCGGTCCTAGCACGTTTTCATAACCGTGGACCCAGGATAAATCATTGGTCCAACTGCCGCCATCCATATGAAATCTATGGTCTTCTCCTTTAATCTCTTCGATGACTTTGGTCAAGCGATCCGAGCCATCTCCCGGCTTCATCCGCTGCCAAATAGCCCGTTGAAAAACCGGTTGAATTGCCGGCAGGTCATCTTCTTTTATGCCGATCGACCAAAGATGCTCTAGGTATTCGCTGGCATTCATCATCGGCACGTCGCTCCAAGAAGACTCTCTGGCGACTTCCATGAATTTGCCGGGAAATTCGTTCATCATGACGCCGCCATTCTCGCCGTCGGCGATTTGCGTCACTAATGGCGGCACCTTGTGTCCGGCTAGTGTTAGCGTCGATAGGCTTTGCGCTTCATACCAAGGCTGCATTTGCGCTACCAGTTTGGTGTCGGAACCTTGGGTCTTAACAATGGCGATAATGCTCGCGGTTTCGCCGGCTGAGTTGGTGCAAACCAGACGATGCGGTAAATGCGGCTGACGCGGGTTGCTGCCGTCTTCGGGATGTTCGACGCTATGTTCTTGTACGAGCACCCATTGATAGCCGCAATCGACAAGAGTTTTAACGAATTCATAAGCGACATCCGGGTGATTGGGCAATGCCATTTCCGATGGCGAAAAGCCTCTGACGCGCTCTAAGGCTTGCCAACCGAAAATAGCCGCGAAATGCTGTTGCCACGCCAATACGTGTAAACGAAAATCCTGAACCGGGGTCGACGGTGCGACGGCATGTCCCCATGGCGCGCCTAACCATTCGACCGCGTGATTGAATTCGGGATTGCAAGTGACGGTTTTGAGCGTATCGAAAACATCGTGAAGCCCCATTTTGCGCAGGCCGTGGAACAGTGTGCCGGAATACTCCAGCATCGCGCGAGGGTTTTTGCCTTCACTGATTAATTGTGGGATAAATTCGCCTATCCGTTTGTAGCAATAATGGAACGCGCCGGCATTGTGATTGTCGCCGATATCGGGGTGTTCCATCATATATTGAAGATTGCTGATAATGGCTGCGGTCGACAAGTCGTCACCGCCCGCAGGAATCAACGGTTGATGCATGTGTAGTGCAATCGCGCAGGCGGCGCGAGTATTGCTGAAGTCTATTTTGCCGGCTTCTCGATAGAATTCTTGACGACGTCCTTGCCGGACGGTTTTCAAGACTTGTTCTTCGGCACCGCAAAAATTGGGAAATTCATCGACATATTCCGGAAGTTGATCCATTTGAGATTCCTCATTGGTTGAGTTTACGTTAGATTATATATGCGTTAATTGTCGCTCGGGCATGGGCTGCCGGGGCGACATCGTGGATTGCAATGGGCTTTGGCTTCCTTGAAAGCTTGATGACGGCATCCGGCCGATAGGGATGATGGGGGGTGAAGTATCAACGAAAAACGTTGGTTTAAGCGATTTCCGGCGAAAAAATACTCAACAGATTGGTCTTTCGGCCTATCTACTACTGCAAGCCGGAAAGGGTTACAGAGCGCAACTCTAGGCTCCTTTCCGGATGTTGTAGTCGAACAAAAATCCGGTGTCAATTGGGTAGGTTTATTCTTGGCAATCGGCTTAATTTTCTTGCTTATCAAAATTAATTTTATGTGTGATCTTAATCAATCATTTCGGGTTGGCAATAAGTTCGTGAATAGTTTCCAAGGTCGTTACACAGTCGTTAAGGTCTTCATGACAGCGATGTACCCAGGCTTCTCCCCAATAGAAGTTGCAACTGGTTTCCGAACGAAGTAAGTGCCACATCGTGGATTCTTGCAAATCCTCAAGTTTAGAGTTCATATCTGGTTGTTCTAAAGTCTGCCAGTGGGTTTCGTGAACGATTTTGCTGATCGCATGGACACGAGCCAAGGCGTCTTTTTGAGCTTGCGAGCCGGTCCATTGTTGAAAGTCGCGGCCGTGATGCCAACCGGTATTCCAAGCGCCGGGGCGGACATAGACCTCGCCATAGGTACCGTGCTTAGCCAGATAATCTTCCACAAATACGGGTCGAATATTGTCGGTGCCGTTTTGGGCTTGCGCCATGAATTCTTGATAAAAGACGCCCCAGAAGTTGTTATGAGGCGAGGTATCGCGGAACCATCCGCCATTGTCGCCATCGGAGCAGGTTGTTACTAATGGTTCAAAATCGCACCAACGCGTTCTGTCGTGAACCTCGCGGCTGAACCAACCGTAGTCCATTCCAGACTCTTGAGCGTTCGATAGATCTCTGTCTCTGACGATCACTACAATGCTATCGTTGCCGTTACGGGCTATGTGAGGCCGATAATGCAATTCTTCCCAGCTCATCGGTGTTAATGCTTCCACATGTTCGCTATCGACAAAGACATATTTATAGCCGAATCGTTTGAGTAGTGGAATCAACTCCATCGTGAAACCCATTTCAGGCGGCCAAAAACCCGAAAATTTCTCGCGGTTGAAGAGGTGTTTTCCTATACCCTGCCAGCGCTCCACCTGAGGCTCGCGATCGGCTACGGGTATCAGCGGCAGAACGGGGTGGTAATAAGCGGAGCCGAGTACTCGGATGATCTCTTCATTTTGGAGATACCATAGTAATGTACCGCAGTCGACTTTCCCGTATACGAGCTGCTGGAAAGACGGGTTCGACAGAGTTTCGAGTAAAGTTCCCGATAATGAGATGTGGACTTTACCCAAGCCTTGATATGGCCAAAGCGTTCTCGGAATCCGGTCAAGCGCAAAGAGAATTTTTTCCGCTTCCCAGGGCTCATGTTCCCAAAGAAACTCAAGGTTACCGGCTGGTTGGTGAAAATGTAAGGCTAGGGCATGATGGATCATAAGCGTAACCGTTAAAAAGTGGTGTGACCGTTAATTGATTTGACTAACCTTTATTAAGGATTCGGTCATAAATAACTTCCCTATTTGAATGCAAGGCAAGCCGGTTCGGTTGCTCGATTGGCAGGTGTCGGCGGCAGGGAAAGCCGTCGTCAAGCCTACACGGACGTATTCACGGCGCCCTGTCAAGCGAGTTACCGAGCCTGCTATAAAACTCAATAGCACAAGGAAGTTATTTTTCACGAAATCCTAAGACGCCATGCGACTTGATTCAATCAATCTTATCTGTACTTTAACACCGGCATTTCGAAATAAGCAACAACCTTGACGCCCTTATGGTTAGAATAAGGCTGAGGTTCCTCATTACGTCCTTCATTCTGAAAATTTGTTCGGTGATTTTGATAGCAGGGATGCGATTGACAGCCCTGTAAATATAACCCTTCTTAGATGAAAATTCGGCCCGTCGCCTATGCGCATAAAGCTAAAAACGGCCAATCCACATCACGCTCTTTCCCAAGCTCCAGCTTGGGAAAGACACCCCGGAAGCTCCAGCTTCCTGAACAGGTTACCCAAGCTGTGGACCTTGGGTAACAGCATAATAAAAGGCATGGGATGTGTCTATCGAGGATCGCCGTTTACCCAGCACCTAAATTATCCAGGATTGTTAACCATAGCTAATGGACTATGAAATTTAGGTGCTGGGTGAACCCATCCATGGGGGCTTGACGGCAGCTCCCTGCTGCCGACATCCTCGCTAGCCACACCCCTACCTTCATAAAGTTAGCTAATTTTTGAGTATAAAGGGAGTAATTATCAAGCACTCAAGGCTTTCAAAACCGCCTGCAGCGTGTCGTTTGCGTCACCGAACAGCATGCGGGTGTTTTCCATCACGAACAAGGGATTGCCGACGCCGGCGTATCCCGAGGCCATGCTGCGCTTCATCGCGATCGTCGTTTGACCCTTCCAGACTTCAAGAACCGGCATGCCGGCGATCGGGCTGTTCGGGTCGTCGAGCGCCGACGGATTGACGATATCGTTTGCGCCGATCACCAGCGTGACATCGATATGGGGGAAGTCTTCGTTGATTTCCTCCATTTCGAAAACAATGTCGTAAGGCACTTTAGCCTCGGCCAGCAGTACGTTCATGTGGCCGGGCATGCGTCCCGCAACTGGGTGAATACCGAAACGCACATTCTTACCCTTGTGGCGGAGCAGTTTAGTGATTTCAAACACAGTATGCTGCGCCTGTGCGACTGCCATGCCGTAGCCCGGAACGATCACGATGTGTCCCGCCGACATCAGCAATTGCGCGGTTTCTTCCGGCGTGATCGGATTGACGTCGCCGACGATTTCAGCCGCCGCTCCGCTGCTACCGGTACCGAAACCGCCGGCAATCACGCTAAGAAAATGCCGGTTCATCGCACGGCACATGATATAGCTTAAGATCGCACCGCTGCTACCGACCAACGCGCCGGTAACGATCAATAAATCATTACTGAGCATAAAGCCGGTCGCGGCCGCGGCCCATCCCGAATAACTATTCAGCATCGAAACGACGACCGGCATATCCGCGCCGCCGATCGCCATGACCATGTGCACGCCGAAAGCCAGCGCGATAAGCGTCATCAACAATAACGGAAACATGCCGCCGCCGGTTTCTGCTTGCGCGAGAAACCATTTACCGAACAAAATCGCCAAGATCAGCAGACTAAGATTAAGCCAGTGCCGGGCGGGCAATATTAGCGGTTTCCCGTCGATACGGCCGCTGAGCTTTCCGAATGCGATCACCGAACCGGAAAACGTAATCGCGCCGATCAGCACGCCGACATAAATCTCGATTTCATGTATCGTTTTTTCGACTCCGAAAAGCGAAGTGCCTTCCTCGATAAAATTCGCGTAGCCGACCAGAACCGCCGCTAGACCGACCAGGCTGTGCATGATTGCAACCAATTCGGGCATTTGCGTCATTTCGACTTTCAGAGCGGCTTTGACGCCGATGGTGCCGCCGATCAGCAAAGCGATGATCAGCGTGACATAGGCCGTGACCGAATCGCTCAGCACGGTGGCTAAAATCGCGATGGTCATGCCGGCCATGCCGTAATAATTGCCGCGACGGGCGGTCTCTTGATTGCTGAGTCCGCTCAGGCTCAAGATGAACAGAACGGCCGCCGCGATGTAAGACATTGAAACTAGACTTTGAGACATGGGACCTTCCTATTTCCTGAACATTTCTAACATACGGCGTGTTACGACAAAGCCGCCGACGATATTGATCGACGCGACCAGCACGGCGAGACCGGCCAATAACGTCATCAAAAAGCCCGGCGCCGAGACTTGAATCAGCGCGCCGATTACGATGATCCCGCTAATCGCATTGGTAACGCTCATCAACGGCGTATGCAGCGACGGCGTGACATTCCAGATCACTTGATAGCCGATGAAGCAGGCCAGTACGAATACGGTGAAATGCGACATGAACGATTCCGGTGCGACCGACCCGACACTGAATAGTGCCAGGCCGCCGAGAATCAGCGGAAGCAGTTGCTTGACCGGTTGCGGTATCGGCAATCCTGAAGGTTTCTCGATGACGGCCGGGACTTTAGTATCGTCCGTTGTTTTCGGCGCGACAGACAATGTCGGCGGAGGCGGCGGCCAAGTAATCTTGCCTTCCTTGACAACCGTGGCACCGCGAATCGCTTCGTCTTCCATGTCGATATTGAGTTGTCCGTTTTTCTCGGGACAAAGATCGGTTAATAAATGTCTTAAATTGGTGGCATAGAGCTGGCTGGATTGATTCGCCAAACGGCTGGGCAGATTGCTGTAGCCGATGATCGTGACGCCATGCTCGACAACCACCTTGTCTTTTTGCGTGAGTTCGCAGTTGCCGCCTTGCTCGGATGCTAAGTCGACGACGATGCTGCCGGACTTCATCGATTCGACCATTGCTTTCGTGATCAACTTCGGTGCCGGTTTTCCGGGAATCAAAGCGGTCGTGATGATGATGTCGACATCCTTGGCTTGTTGCGCGAACAAAGCCATTTCGGCTTCGATGAATTCCTTGGACATGGTTTTGGCATAGCCACCGGTGCCGGAGCCTTCTTCCTCGAAATCCAGCATCAAGAATTCGGCGTCCATGCTTTCGATTTGTTCTTTGACTTCGGGGCGGGTGTCGAAGGCCCGGACGATCGCGCCGAGCGATTTCGCGGCGCCGATCGCGGCCAGCCCTGCAACGCCTGCGCCGATGACCAAGACTTTGGCGGGTGGAATTTTACCGGCCGCGGTGATTTGGCCGGTAAAGAAGCGGCCGAAATGTTGAGCCGCTTCGATGACGGCGCGATAGCCGGCAATGTTGGCCATCGAACTGAGCGCATCCATTTTTTGCGCGCGGGAGATCCGAGGGATGCTGTCCATCGCCAGTACCGTGGCGTTTTTCGCGGCCAGCTTCTGCATTAATTTTTCATTTTGTGCGGGCCAGATGAAGCTGATTAAATGCCCGCCGTCCTTAAGCAAATCGGCTTCGTCTTTTTTAAGTTTCGGATGTTTTTGGGGCGGACGCACTTTCATGACCAGATCGCAGTCCTGCCAAATTTTTTCGGGGCCGTCGATAATTTCAACGCCGGCGTTTCGATAGGCTTCATCCGAAATATCGGCGCCGAGACCCGCGCCGGATTCGACCGCGACCGAAAAACCGAGCTTGATGATTTTTTCGGCGGCCTCAGGCGTCGTCGCGACGCGCTTTTCACCTTCGTGTACTTCTTTAGGGATACCAATTTTCATAGTGCTTCCTTTTTGTTTTTGTTTAAGCACATCGTCCCGGTGTGAGGGCTACTGACCGATTAGACCTGTGGGCTTATAGGGCAATATCGTTGTTGATGTGCCGTGAATCGAGTCGAGCGTTATGAAATACGAAGTTAATTAAACTCCGCTTGCGGAGCATAGGCAATTCGCCATTGCATTTCAATAACTATTGATAATAACTGCGAGAAAGCCCAATCGAGGTAATTATTCAAATCACCTATAGTTCCCACGCAGAGCGTGGGAACTATAATTGCCGGGGACTGAATAGTTACAAAGCCGATGTTTTTCTTCTGAACAACGACTAATCGGTTGCGCAATGAATATGGAAATGAAAATGAACGAACCTGAAAAGCTTGCCGAAGCGGGGAAAAGCCGTTAGATTGTTTAAACTTAAAAACAAGGAGGTTACACATGCACCCAACACCGCTCACCATTCCCTTCAATCACTACCGATTCCATTTCGAAACCGAACATCCGGTTCGCCTGCCGGATTTTCCCGGCTCTGCCTGGCGCGGCGCATTCGGCCATGCCTTAAAAAAGACCGTCTGCGTCGTCCGTAATACGCCTTGCGCGCAATGTCTATTAAAAAACGCCTGCGCCTACAGCGTCGTGTTCGAAACGCCGCCGCCACCGGGTAGCGAGAAAATGCGAAAATACAATGCAGCGCCGCATCCCTTCGTATTACGTTTTCCACGGCAAGATGCCATCGACACGAGCTATGCGTTAGATATAATCTTGTTCGGACATGCCGAACGTTACTTTCCGTACATCGTTCATGCATTGCAAAAGGCCGGGATCGACGGCATCGGCGGACACAGACAACGCTTCGAATTGCATCATATCGATTATCTCGATTCCATGGAGGGCGGGCAAACCCTATATCGCGAGGGTGAACTGCAACCGAGGCCGCCGGCATCGATGCCTAAGATACCCGATCCGCCTGAATCGATTACGATTTCCCTGGAGACGCCGCTGCGCATCAAACAAGACGGAAAAAACCTGACGCCGGACCATTTTAATTTCGGCGCATTCTTCGCCAACCTGCTGCGCCGTCAATCCATGCTTAGCTACTTTCATACCGACACGCCGCTTGAAACCGACTTTGCCGGACTGACCAAACAGGCATCTGCAACGCATTGCACCGATACCAAGCTCCAATGGAACGACTGGACGCGCTACTCGTCGAGACAACAAACCGAAATGAACATGGGCGGACTGCTCGGCCGGTTCAGTTTAGACATGCAAGGCAATAATGAAGCATTTTGGCCTTATCTTTGGCTAGGCCAATGGACGCATGCCGGCAAGGCGACCAGCATGGGCCTCGGTGCTTACACGATTCTCCCGACAAGCTTGCCAGGTGAAGAAAAGTCAACGAAGTGGAGTAGCATCAAATAAACCCAAACACCCCTCTGTGGGAGCGATCCCCAGATCGACCCTCACCTAACGCTAGGTGAGGGTAAGCCGCAAAACCCAAGCCCCGAAAAATGTAAAAAACAAGAAGAACCCAATGCCCAACACAACCCTACTCGCCGTCACCGGCCTGACACCGCAAATCGTCACCGAAACGCTCTACGCTCTGCACAAGCAAAAAGACGAAATGCCGGCGCGCATCCATATCCTAACCACGGCCGAAGGCCGGCAACGCGCCAAACTAACATTGATCAACGACGGCTGGCTCAAGAGATTTTATCAAGACTACGATTTGCCCATTCCGCCATTCGACGAAAGCGATATCCATGTGCTGCAACGCGATAGCGGCGAACCGCTGCCGGACATCCGCAGCCGCGAAGACAACCAAGCAATGGCCGACGGCATCACCGAATGGATCAGACAATTGACCGCCGACCCGGAAAACGAATTGCACGTTTCGATCGCCGGCGGCAGAAAAACCATGGGCTTCTACGCCGGCTATGCACTGTCGCTTTACGGACGTTCGCAAGACCGGCTCAGCCATGTCCTGGTATCGCCAGACTACGAATCGCATCCGCAGTTTTATTACCCGACGCCGCAGTCGCAAATCATCTACGGCAACGACCCGACCCGAAAACCGCTGGACACGCAACACGCCGAAGTCGTCCTGGCCGACATAGCCTTCGTGCGCTTACGCCACGGCCTCGACCCGGCTTTACTCGAAGGCAAGACCAGCTTCAGCCGCGCCGTGGCCAACGCTCAACAAAAACTCGGCCCGCCCGAATTGACCATCGACTTCAAACAAAGAACCCTCAGCGCGCACGGCGCCGCGATCAAACTCAAACCGGTCGAACTGGCGTTTTATCTATGGCTGCTCAACCGGCAAGCGCACAACATGCCGCCTGTCACATGCCCGTCCGACGGCGTGCCCGACATGGAATACATGTTCGAATACCTAAAAAGCTACCGGCAAATCGCCGGCGAACTGGGCTTGTCCGACCGAACCTTGAAAACACTGGAAGAGGGCATGAGCAAAGCCTTTTTCGAACAAAGAAAATCCGGAGTCAACAGCCGTCTCAAAGAAGCATTCGGCGTCAACGCCAAACCCTACCTGATTACAGCAGTCGGCAAAAGACCTAGGACGGGGTATTGGATAAATTTGGAAGTAGGGCAGATAAACTACAAATAGGAGCAGACATGTTAAGAGCAGATTATCAAATTCGTTTCAATTGCCCGGCATTCTTGGGTGATGCCGAACAGCAATCGGCCTGGCGAACGCCTCCGTTCAAAGCTCTATTGCAGCATTGGTGGCGGATTGCGGTTGCCAAACAGTACAACTATGACTGGCAGGGCATGAGGGAAGCCGAAGGTCGCTTGTTTGGGCATGCGTGGCTGGACAACGGGAGTTGGGCGATGCGGAGTCGGGTGCGGATAAAATTGATCCATTGCAATCAAGGCGGCCTCACTGAATGGGTAAAAGATGATCCCAAAGTAAAACATCCTGAAGTGAAGTTTTCCATTGGCTCACAATTATATTTGGGCTATGGGCCACTGGATTTCAAAAAAGGATTGAAAAACTCTCCAGCCATTAACGCAAACGAGGAAAATCAGCTTACCTTGATTTATCCCGAAGCGGCAGATGAAGAGCTTACTCACGCACTACAGCTAATTCATTTGTTCGGCACTCTGGGTGGCCGTTCGCGTAATGCTTGGGGCTCAGTTGAATTATCAGCCACCTCTGTGGGAGCGACACCTTTGTCGCGACAAACACGACTACAAGGCCATGACGTTTTGCTAAATGGCAATGCCGATTTGACCCGGTTTCAGAGATCATTAAAAGATTGCCTGACTCAAGAATGGCCACACGCCATTGGTACGGATGAAAAAGGTATGTTGATTTGGAAAACGGAAGCTTGCA
The DNA here is from genome assembly GCA_018830325.1 of Gammaproteobacteria bacterium. GTDB lineage: Bacteria > Pseudomonadota > Gammaproteobacteria > Methylococcales > Methylomonadaceae > Methylotuvimicrobium. The sequence continues at coordinate 15,608 of JAHJSQ010000101.1, read as the reverse complement.
CATCATGGATGGCTGTCATGAGGAAACTGGCGGAAGTCAAAATTGGCTATCGCACATCACTGAGTGTCACCAAACCGTTCGATGAAAGGCAGGTTCTCGCACTTCCAGTTACTCGTCACACGCCCAAAGAATTAAAAAACGACCGATTGGCTGGACAGATGCGCAGCAAAATCATTCAACAAAAGGGTAGGTTCATCGGATTGGTGTTTCACCTGCCTTGCAAGATACCGGTGGAAGTCGCTGGAAAATTACGCCACCCTGATGCACAAAAGTTGATTGCCAGTCAAGAAGCCATCTGGCGCAAAGTCCACGCCTACTTAGACTTATATCTGCAACGTACAGGGAGCAAATAATCATGGCTGATCACAAACTCTGGCAAGCCAAACTCGCCGCCCGCGTACACGACCCGGCAGAAAAAGCCTTGGTATTAATGCGCGATCCAGCAGGACATGAAGGCGGTACTACTTACGAATTGTTCAAACTGTTTTTTCCTAACGGCGTCGATACCGACATCAAAAACTGGATCAAAAAAGCAGACCATTGGGCCTCAGCAGCCGACCGCCCGCAATTTCCGCAAGATGCCAACAGCCGTTTTGCAAAATGGGCGCAAGTGCGCTTCGACCAAAGCCCAGAGATCAAGCATCCATTGACTGGCGAATCGGCTGATTTGGGCAAATTGTCGATTGAGCCCGCGCACATCAAAGCGTTCAGTACCGCCAGCTTCCTCGATTTAATCGAGCGCGACGCCAACGGAACTATAGATTGGCGCAAGACCTTGCTCAGTTTCTGGCGTTTCGGTCCGGAGCTTAACCCAATGGGCATCGGTCATCTGTGGCGCTTTCTGCCTGCCGATACCCGCGTGCCCGATCACACGATATGGGCGCATCTGGATTTGACTTCTGCCTTTTGCGGCGCGTTTGCCGCCGACGCTAAACAGCAACCGGCTTTGCTTAACGTCAGCTTTGGTCCTGTACAATCCTTTATCGCCGCCGGACGCTCGACGTCTGACCTATGGGCCGGTTCGCATTTGCTGTCACGTATCGCCTGGGAAGGTATGAAAGTGATCTGTGAACGGCTGGGGCCGGATGCGATCATTTTTCCGCAGTTGCGCGGTGTCCCGCAAGTGGATTTGTGGCTGCAAAACGAAATGGGTTTACCGGCAAATCGATTTAAAGATTGCGAATGGCGCACGGCTAAAACCGACGCCAATCCACTGTTTTCCGCCGCCCTGCCCAATAAATTCATGGCGCTGGTACCTGCATCATTGGCCAAGGAATTAGCCGAACAAATTACGGAACACGTCAGATTATGGGTAATGAACGAAGCCGAAGCGATGCTAGACGAATGCCTGGAAATCGCCCAACTCAAAAAATCTGATTTGCCGTGTTACCGGCAACTTCGCGAACAATTGGACGGTTTCCCGGAGGTGTATTGGGCGGCTGTGCCTTGGTTATGCGAACAGCAAGAAGGCAGCTTGAATACGGAAAAGTTACAACAGGCGATGCACGCTTTTTATCCTGAAAGCAATTTGCCAGGATTTCTAGGCAGTGAGTTATGGAAAACGCTTAACCAAGCCATTGAACCCGAACAAGGCTGGAAATTTTACAAACCCAACCCCGGCGTGTTGTATCCGGCAGTTTACGATCTTTTGGATCGCGTTGCCGCCGCCGCCAAAGCTACCCGCACTTTCCAGCAAAAACCGCAGCAAGGCTACCGAAATACCTTGAGCGGCGAATATGAATGGCTGACGACTGACGAAGCGCAATTGTGCTTGTCGCCCGGTCAACGGCAAAACACGCTTTGGCAAAGAGTCGCCGCGCAAAAACCGTCCTGGGTCAAAAACGGCGAGCATTTAAGCGCCTTGGATATGCTGAAGCGTTTGTGGCCGAACCACTTCATTAAGGAAATCAAAAATTCCATGGAGGATTTGCAGGGCATTAATCGTTATGTGGTTTCGACACATGATATGGCATTTTCGACTAACTTCGAGCGATGGCTAAAAAACGCTAATCGGGAGTCTTTGCCGATAGAATTATTGGCAATATTAGAGGGCTGGCAAGAGCAGTCGGCGTTGCCGAAAAAAGTATTGCAAATGGCCGGTTCTGATCAACAAGCGCGGCTGTTGGCGAAGAAATTGCCGTCCTTTTGGGAGGCTCATTGCGACAATGAAGACTTGAAGCCAAATATAAAGTCCACGCTCAACGATTTTTTTCAGGAAAGTTATTACGCCCTGATCCTAATGGACGGCGACAATATGGGCGCTTGGTTGACCGGTAACGAAGAGAAATATCAACTCGGCTATCACGAGAGTTGGCATCGCCAACTTCAGGCTAATATCGACCAAAAATACCGGGCCAAGCTTAACCCCTATCTACAAAGCAAACGTCACGCCTCGCCAGCGCGGCATATGGCAATTTCTGATGCCCTTAACGGCTTTTCGCTGGATTTGGCGCGTTACGTGGTTGAGGGTTTGTACAAAGGCAAATTGCTATATGCGGGTGGCGACGACGTCATGGCTATGGTTGCGGTGGACGATTTATTGCCGATGATGTTGCTGTTGCGTTTGGTCTATAGCGGCATTTTTCCAGTCAATGGTGATCCGCAAACAGTTTGGAAAACATTGCTGAATCAGGACGAAGCCGTATTGCAGTTAAAGAATGGCTATGTTCTTAAAGACGATAATTTGTACCGGGTGATGGGGCCGAAAGCCACCGCTTCTTGTGGCGCGGTAATCGCCCACCATACCGCGCCGTTGGGACAGGTATTGAAAACCTTGCGCGCTGCCGAACAGCGCGCCAAGAAACAAGGCGGTCGCGATGCCTTTGCTATCGATGTGCTGAAACGTTCCGGCGGGGCGGTGAAATTGACCAGCAAATGGTTCAGCAACCCGCAGCAACCGGAAAGTTTACTGGACAGCCCCATCGGTCAGTTGATCCGGCTCAAACAAGCTTTGGCCGAGCCTAATATGTCCCGCCGAGCAGCCTACATTGCCCAAGACTGGTTGCGGCGATTACCGCCGGATTCGTTGTTTTCAGATAACCCAGAAGCCTATAAAAATTTGCTTAAACAAGCTTTGGAGTATCCATTGATTCGTCAAAACCAAGGCGTTGCCCAATACCGCGATTTAGCCAAAGTCATGGTGGATTTAGGTATGCGGCAAAACGGGCAAAGTTGTACCGATTTCATTACCCACTTCATCGGAATCGCCGAATTTTTGGCTCGCGATAGTCGCGCTGGAGGTGCGCAATGACGGAATTTCATTTCTTACAACCGCTGGATGTGTTGTATTTGCGCGGCAATCGTTTGTTCGGCGACAGCTCCGCCACCGGTGAGGCCATCATGCCTCCATGGCCATCACTGGCAGCGGGCGCGCTGCGTACGCAATTGTTAGTCAACGGTGGCGTTGATGTCGGGCAATTTGCTGAAAATAATGCCGCGTTATCCGTGGCATTAGTGCAAAGTCTGGGCACGCCGACGCAACCGGGCGATTTTCGCATTAGTCATTTTCTGTTGGGCCGATTTGAAGACAAGGCGGCAGAATTAGCCGATGTCTATTGGCCGCTGCCCGCCGATGTCGTAATCACCGCTGATACTGGTGGTCCGAAACAAGTGCATCCGCTGCAACCACATCGATTACCGCTGGCAATTCAATCCAGCGCGCCTTGCGAACAAATCCCCTTACTGCGCACCGATAAACAAGTCAAACCCGAAAGCGGATTGTGGCTTAATCTCGAAGGCATGCAAGCCTGGCTGAACGGCCAAATTATCGAAGCCAAATATCTGGTGGAACCCCGCGCACTTTGGAATATCGATTCTCGCTTGGGTATCTCGCTGGATGCGCAAGCGCGTACCACCAGCGACGGCCAACTCTATACCGTCGATGCGGTGGCTTTGAATTCTGGCGTCGGTTTTCTAGCGGGCATAGCGGGCTGCGCCGGATTATTACCGAAAAATGGCGCGCTACGCTTGGGAGGTGACGGTCGTGCCGCTCACCATAGCGTTACCGAATGGCAAGCACCGCGTCCTAACTGGCAACAAATCGCTCACGACAAACGTTTCAAAGTGCTGTTGACTACGCCCGGTTTGTTCGAACAAGGCTGGTTATTGCCGAATATGTCGGCGCACAACGGCGGCTATGTTTGGAAAACGCCTGATTTTTCCGCTCGTTTTGTTAGCGCCGTCATCAACCGCGCCGAGATCATTAGCGGTTGGGATATTGCCGAGAACAAACCCAAACCTGCCTTAAAAGCCGTCAGCACCGGCAGCGTGTATTGGTTCGACGACTTCGAAGGCGATATTAGCGAGCTTGAAAAGCTTGTCGAGCAAAGCTTATTTAAGCTTGACTCGTATCCTGATACCAAACGACGTGCGGAAGGCTTCAACAACATCCTGATAGGGCGTTGGTCATGATGTTGGGCGTCATGTTTTTTGTAGGTCGGGTTAGCTCGATAGAGCGTAACCCGACAATCGAAGCCGTCATGTTGGGTTACGGCTGTCGCCTAACCCAACCTACATAAACCTTTTCAACCTATTCAGTTATAAACCAGGAGCCACTATGTTTCAGGAAACCCGAATTGCTTTTCTTTATTGCGTCAGCCCGGTACACATGGGCACCGGCACGGCGGTCGGCGGCTTGATAGACAACCCAATCCAACGTGAACGTCATACCGAATATCCCATGATGGCCGGTTCCGGCATCAAGGGCGCGATCCGCCACGATTATTGGGCGCAACACGAAGACCGCAAATTGCTTAAGCGCTTGTTCGGCCCGGAAAACGATGCATCAGACCATGCCGGTGCTTTGAGTTTCAGCGATGGTCAACTACTGGCCTTTCCGGTGCGTTGCGCCAAGGCCGGTTTCGTTTATGCGACTTCGCCGTTGTTGTTGGCACGTTTGCAGCGGCAATTAGCGATGGCAAAAGTACAAGTAGATTGGACTGTACCGAGTATAGCCAGCGGCCATTGCCAGATCGTCAATCCCGACTTGATGACCGAAAACAAATTGGCGCTGGAAGCTTATGAACTTCAAGCCAAGGAAGAACGTACAGTGAAGCCGATTACCGATTGGCTGGCGGCCAATGCCTTGCCGCAATCCGACGAATTCAGTTTTTTCCGTGAAAAGCTAGCGAATGATTTAGTGCTGCTTTCCGACGACGAGCTGCATTATTTCGTTGTTAATTCCACGGTAGTCGAGCCGCATGTGCGTATCGACGATGTCAGTGGTACCGCCGATGGTGGCGCGTTGTTTTATACCGAAAACCTGCCGCCGGAAAGCTTGCTGTTTAGCGTCATACTCGCCAGCCAAGAGCGTTATAAGAAAGGCGACAGCGCCGATAACCGTATGAATGCCGAGCAAGTAATGCAAACTTTGATTAACGGCGGTGAGCAATGGCAAGCCTTGAATGGCCGCATGGTGCAATTTGGCGGCGACGCCACTACAGGGCGCGGGCAAATTGTTTGTTCCGTTATTGGAGGCAGCAATGAGTAAATTACCCAGCCTGGATCAAAAACGTGCGGCCTATGCCTGGAAGGTGGTACAAGGCCAACCTGACGAATACGGAAAACTAGCTAAAGGTGCGCCTGCTTTGATTATGAATAACGGATTAATGCAAACCTTGGCGTTTTATCAAGATAAGAAGGGTGAACATTACAAAGCACTGAATAAGCATATCATTGATTGGCTGGCTGCCTATTTGACCCATCAAGAAAATGTCACGGTGCCTTTTGATAAGATGATGGATGCTTTGCTGAACGCTAATAGTCAGAAATACCGCAAAGCTACCGAAGAAACCTTGGCCCTGCTGCGCTGGATACGTCAGTTCGCGGCCATTAGCCAATAAGGAGGTGATATGAAAGCCGCCATTCCCAACTATATGACAAGACATTTAGAAGGCCGGGATACCGCCCCTGGCCATCGCTTCAGCTTGTATTTTCCTGTATGGCAAGACAATTGGAAACGAGCCGAAAGCGGCAAAAAAGATGCCCTAAAAACAGTGGCAAAAACGTTGCCACCAGGTTCGAAAAAACTCGCCGAAAATCTGCGCCAACGCCAACAAGCTCTTGCGCTGCAAAATCCCGATTTGGCTTATTTTCCTGCCAAAAGCAACTCGCCGTTCATGACCGGCATCGGTAATGAACATCCTCTGGAAAACGGCTTTGCCTTTCTGAACCCTTACGGCCTGCCGTATTTGCCAGGCTCCAGCGTCAAAGGCGTATTGCGTTCGGCGGCGGAAGAATTGGCCTTGGGCTTGTACGGCGAAACACAAGGCTGGGATATGCTTAGCGTTTGGTGGCTATTTGGCTTTGAAGCAGGTAATGCTGCGATTTCTCAAAAACCTTACAAAGGCGATAGAGTGTTGGTCGAGGAAGCTGAACGCCGCCAGCAGGCGTTTCAAGCGTGGGTGAAAAAGGCGGCATTCGAGCACGAGACGTTGAAGCGTTTCATTGATACTGTCGTAACGGATAAGTATAAGAAAGAATCCCTAAAAAACGATCCTCAACGCTTTTTATCCTCGTTGTCGGATGAAATCAGCCTGCAAGGCGCACTGCGCTTTTGGGATGTTTACCCGCAAAGCGCTAGCCTGACAATGGGTATTCTGACGCCACACCACAGCGGCTATTTCAATGGCAAAAACGCCCCGCACGATTCCGAACAACCTGTTCCCAACGTTTTCCTAACCATCCCACCCGGCAGTGACTTTGACTTTTATTGTACTTGTGCAAAAACACGACTGCCCGAAGCGCTTCAACAAAACTGGCAAGCCTTAATCAAATCCGCTTTCGAGCATGCCTTCGATTGGCTGGGTTTCGGCGCGAAAACGGCAGTCGGTTATGGGCAGATGACACAACATAACGAGTATCTGCATGACTTTGAAAATCGTAAAAAAGACGCCTTCATCAAAGAAGAAAAAGACAGGCAGCAACAAGAACGTAAAAAAGAATTGGCGGCATACACTCCGATAGCACAGCAATTTATAGAAGCGATGGAAGAAGGCAATTGGCGGGAAGACAAAAACGCATTTTGGCAAGGTGATGTTGTTGATAAATGGTTGACTCGTTTAAGTGAGGAATTGGATACAACCGTCATCACTTATCTTGCCGAATTATTCAATCGGCATTTCCCTGGGCTTTTAGACGATCCTGATAAGGTCCAAGGCAAAAAGAAAAAACCTGTTTTTTCAGAGCGGCAGCGTAAATTGGCTATATTGTTGAATTCGCATAAGTCATGTAATGAGAAATAAAACCATGCCATCAATCATTACTCAAGAAACGGAAACACAAGAACAGTTTGACGGCAACGGCTATTCTATCGGTTTATTCGAAGCAACCGCAGGTTATCCTCGTTCCCACGGTCCTCCGTGGGAATGCATACCGATTTTGCTTCAGAAGCCATGTTTGTTTTTTCAAGGAAGACCGCAGGATCCTGACAGGGAAGCTTTAGCGTCAACGAACCGCAGAGAGGTTCAGGCTGCATTCCCACGAAGAGCGTTGGAACGATGATCTACAACTAAAAATAATCAAACCATGACCCAAATCCTAATCTGCACCGTCGGCGGTAGCCATCAGCCGATCGTGACCGCTATCAATGACTTACGCCCCGACTTCGCTTTGTTCATTTGCACCGACAAAGACCCCGCGACCGGACGGCCCGGTTCTAACGTACAAATTACCGGCAGCGGCAATTGCATCAAAGCCGAGCCCAAGGACGACAAACCTATTTTGCCCAACATCCCGGCGCAAACCGGCTTGACGCCGGAGCAATACGATGTGTGTACGACTTTATCGGACGACTTGGACCAAATCTACGCCGATTGCAATCGAGCACTGGATGGACTGGTGCGGCGCTTTCCGAACGCGTCGATCATGGCCGATTACACCGGCGGCACCAAGTCGATGAGCGCAGGCTTAGTCATGGCGGCGATGGAGCGGCAGGATATTCAATTGCAACTAGTGACCGGAAGCCGCGCCGATTTGATCAAGGTACATGACGGCTCGCAATACGCGGCCTTGGCCAATATCGAACAAATCCGCTTCGAACGGCAAATTTCGCCATATCGTCAAGCGTGGAGTCGTTTCGCTTATGGCGAAGCCGAGGCCGGGCTCAAGGACATCAGAGCGCCGAACCAGGCGCAATTACGCAGCCGGTTCACGCGTTTTCGCGACTTGAGCCGCGCTTTTGCCGAATGGGACAACTTCAACCATCAAACCGCGCTCGATCTGCTGCAAAACTACGCGCCCGGCTTGCCGAACGAACTTAGAGCCTATTTGTCGATAGCAATGCGGTTGCGCGACCAACGGCCGGAAAAACGCGAGCCGGCGCAACTGCTCGACTTGTATCTCAATGCCCGGCGCCGCGCCGCGCAAGGCCGCTACGACGATGCCGTCGCGCGGGTTTACCGCTTGATCGAATGGACCGCGCAATGGCTGCTGAAATCGCATTGCGGCATCGATACGTCCAACATCGCGAAAGCCGAAATTCCCGCCGGCATGGAGCTGACGGCCAATAGAGAAGGAATCTATCAAGCCGGCTTGTTTCAGGCTTGGCAGTTGGTCAAGGTTAAAACCCAAGGCGCGGCCGCCGAATTTATCCAGGCGGAAGAAAAAAACTTGCTCAATCAAATCAAAAGCCGCAATCAATCGATCCTGGCGCACGGCTTCGAGCCCGTTCAACAGACGCATTGGCTACAACTGGCGGACTGGTTGGAATCGCGCTTCCTGCCGATGCTACTTAAAGAAAGCCGTCGAGTCGGGATAAAAGACATGCCGCCGCAATTGCCGCAAAGTTATGACTTGTAAATTTATCAATAGAAGACTTGGTAGCTGAGCGCAGCTACTGTGGGAGCGATCCCTAGATCGCCCCTCACCTAACGCCAGGTGAGGGGAAGCCGCAACGGCAAAGCTTTGAAAAAAAGCGGTTAACCTAAAAAGAGCAGTTGACATGTGTTGTAGACCGTTCGTGCTGAGCCAAGTCGAAGCATGAAGGGTCTACAACACTTTCACCGTCTTGGTGGAGCCTCAAACTACCGTTCACCCTTCGACGGGCTCAGGGCGAACGGTAGTTTGAGGCTCTCAACTGCTCTTTTTAGGGTTAAACATTGCAGGCTTCGAATACGACAGAGACAGCTTTACGGCACCGACTCTCCCTCACCTAGCGTTAGATGAGGGACGACGAAGGCGTCGCTCCCACAAACAATACCCGTATCTTCTACAATAGCGCCTCTCCCAAATGATCAATCAATGAAAAATATCGTACTCATGACCCTTGGCGCCAGTTGGGCCGTCGTTCCCGAAGTCTACGGCTTTTTGGCGCCGGACCGCTTGCCGCTGTATGCCGAACATCCCGACAACGAATCTTTCGAACGACTCCGAAACGAATACGGCTTACAAGCCCCGGACGAAATCTGGTTGTGCACCACGCAAGGCGAAGCCACCCAAAAAAGCTTAATTTCATTGACCGCATGGAGCCGGCTACTGACAAAACCCATGACATTGCGTATCTGGCAAGCTGCCGATACCGACGAACTGGCTACTCAAGCGGAATGCGAACGGATGCGTGAATTGATCGCACGCGCCTGCCTGAAAGCACACGCCGAAGCTCGGGGCGGACAAGTCGTCCTATCGCTGGCCGGCGGACGCAAAACGATGAGCGCCGATTTGCAATGGGCGGCGGGTTTATTCGGCTGTCAAGCATTGCTGCATGTGGTCGGCAAAGATTTCAAAGTCATGCCCAAAGCATTGCAAGACGCGGCGCCGGAATTGTTCACCCGGCCCTTCGATACGGACTGCTGTCTTGCCGTTACACCGCTCATTACCGGCAAAACCCAGCGCAGCGATTTGCTGGATTTGCGTATGGACCGGACCGAAGCTATCGCCACCGAAGCCTTTTCATTGCCGCTACCGCAGTCGGGTCTGCCGCGAGTCTGGGCGGTCGATACGCCATCGTTGGTGCAAGAACTGAAAAAACGCGAACAACACGGCAGCCGCTTGCTAGGCAATTATCTATCCGAACTCGGCCGCAGCGAACATCACGAAAACTGGCGCAGTCTTTACCGGTTGCCGCCGAGAACCATAGAACAGCTAAGAACCGTGCCGCTCGATGCACGACATCTCGATTGGCTGAATATGCTGCCGAAAGCCGACTTGCATCGGCATATCGGCGGCTGTTTGGATCTAAAAGCCCAGTGCCGGGTTGCCGAAGCAGTCTGGCAAAACATGACGCAACAGGAACAACAACGAGCGAGGGGCCATTGCCGGCCCTTGTTGCAAAGCATTGAATGGCCTTGGCATTGGCCGGAATCTTTGAAAATCCAAGGCGTTCGCAGTCATAACAGCGCCGCGTTGCTAAGGTATGCCGACGACGAGCAACTGCAAAACAACCTCTGGCGTTGTACCGAACCGCGCATCGCATTAACGAGCCGGCATCCGCAAAAATTTGCAGCCTACGAACGGCCCGGCGAACTCACCGGTTCCGCGATATTAAGTCATCCTGCGGCGATCGAACCCTACGCGCAAGCCATCGTCGAACAAGCCGTGCAAGAAGGCCTTGCCTATCTCGAATTGCGTGGCAGCCCCCAGAAATATGGCGATGGTCTGGTGTTTCTGGAATGTTTTTATAGCGCCCTGAAAAAAGCACTGACAAGCTTGCCGGACGGAAAAAAACCGCAATTTCGCTTTATCGTGATTGCAGACCGGCGCGATATTGAAGGAGACCGAACGGCAAGACTGCAACAAACCATTGAATTGGCAATCACGGCGCAGCATCAATGGCCTGATTTTGCGGTCGGACTGGACATGGCCGGCGACGAACAGCAAACGCGGCCCTCGGAAATCGCCGGATTGTTTACGCCGGCATTCGAACAATGCCTGCCGATTACTATCCATGCCGGAGAAGGCCAGCCGGCCGAATCGATCTGGCAAGCCGCCTATCATTTGCATGCGGACAGAATAGGTCATGGCCTGACTTTAAATGACAATCCGCCGCTGGCGCAGCGATTTAGAAACCGCGATATTTGTTTGGAACTATGCCCGACCTCCAACCGCGAAGTAGTCGGCTTCCAAGACCCGCAATGGCCGGAAAGCGAAGACTGCAAGCCATATCCCTTAATGGCATTGTGGCGGGAAGGTTTGCCGTTGACGTTATGCACCGACAATCCCGGCATCAGCCTTACCACGCTGAGCCGCGAATATTTAACGGCGGCCAGGATGAGCGGGGGCGAATTAACGCAATGGGACGCTCTGGCGATGATCAAGCAAAGCTTCATTCATGCTTTCTTACCGGGCAAGCAGAAAGAAGCACTGTTAAAGCAATGCGATAGCGAGATGTATGAAATACTCAGCCGGCAAGGCTAAGCTGTTGTGGGAGCGATCCCAGATCGCGATTGTCGAAGCCCGGGAGCTCCGATAACCAACAGACGATATCGAAGCCGAAAGTGCCAAGGCTTCGATTAAAGCGCCGGCTACCTAGACAGGCGGGAGTTCGGCGGCCTTACCGAAAAAGCAAAAAATAAATAAAATTATCGTTCCCACGCTCTGCGTCACTGTCATTAAGTTAAGGATTTTTCCGTTCGCCCTGAGCCTGTCGAAGGGTGAATGGAAAAATCCTGGGTCGATAAGTTAAGCCGTCCATGGTTCGACAGGCTCACCACGAACGGCTTAACTTAATGGCAGTGACGCTCTGCGTGGGAATGCTTGAGTACCGCTCCAGCGGTACGAGACGCTAGAGCGTCTCGGTCTTCGTTCCCACGCTGGAGCGTGGGAACGATAGTGGGATGTGAATAATTACGCAAATTCCAAAATATTTTGAGTTTAAAAAGCGGGAACACAGCACTTTGCTAAAAGCGGCTTTTTTCGACAACCTAGCTCAAAACCCTATCGGCCCACGGCGGTTGGCCCTAAGCCCAACTGAACAAGAATATCAACCCCAAAAACACCATGAACATCGACACTCATCTGATCCTAATATCGGCGCAAGCCGTGCCCAACATTACGCCGATACTCGATGAGCAATACCGGCCCCGGAAAGTCATTATGCTGGTCAGCGCCGATATGCGGCAACGCGCCGATTGGTTGGAATCGGTGATTCGAAGCAGGGTAGGCAATATAACTCGTTGGCCGGTCGAAAATGCCTGGGATATTGAGCATATTCGCGATCAAGTTGTCGATTTGCTCGCCGTGCATCATGAAAACATCGCGCTCAACGCCACCGGCGGCACCAAACCGATGAGTATTGCAGCCTATGAAGTCTTTCGCGAATTCGATAAACCGATTTTTTATGTACATCCGGAGCACGACCGGATAATCTGGATGCATCCGACCGACTTACCCGGCGGCGACTTGGCCGACCGCCTCAAACTACCGGAATTTCTAAAAGCCTTCGGTGCCGAAGTGACCGCCCAAGGCGATAAATACGGCGTGCCGCGACGCTTCCGGGAATTGACAAAAACTCTGATCCTAAACGCGGAAACCTACACCGAACCGTTGCGCGTGCTCAATGCTTATGCGGCAAAAGCCAAACCCGCGCTGACAGTTGCACTGGACCCGAAGCATCGAAATTACCGTCAACTCGAAAAATTGATCGAACTATTCCAAGGCCATCAATTACTCGAATTAAAAGGCGGCCAGCTAATCTTTCCCAGCGAGGACACGCGCTTTTACATCAACGGCGGATGGTTGGAACAACATGTCTGGGGCGTTTGCCTAAATCTGAAAAAATCTCTAGTATTGCAAGACGTCGGACGAAGCATCGAGGTCGAACGCAACCACAGAAAACCGCCGATCAAGAATGAAATGGATATTGCGATTCTCAAGGACAACCGCTTGTACATCATAGAATGCAAAACCCATCATGACAAAAGCCCGGCCAATAACAAAAATACCCAAGCCTTGTACAAGCTCGATAGCCTCAAGGATCTATTGGGAGGGTTACAAGCCCGCGCAATGCTGGTAAGCTACAACCCGCCGAATAAATACGATCTGCAGCGAGCGCATGATCTCGGCATCGCCATCTGCGCGCATCGAAGTTTGGCGCAATTGTCGCAAAAATTAACGGAATGGATCAGATGAAAGCAATTAACTTTTCAAAAGCCGAAAATCCCGTCAACTCCCTTTGCAACCTATTGATAACAAAAGGAGAACAGAGACGAGCTATTTGAATACCAGACCTTATTAAGAAGGGATTAAGATCGATGTTCATCAGTTAACAACACTGCACATTCATGAATTTGAATACCAGACCTTATTAAGAAGGGATTAAGATCTGCCAGAAGCAAAAACCCAGCTGCGTCTGTTTATTTGAATACCAGACCTTATTAAGAAGGGATTAAGACATTCCAAATTTTTTCATGATCTCTCTCCGGTTTGTATTTGAATACCAGACCTTATTAAGAAGGGATTAAGACCGGCTAGGTAATGGTTTCGCGCCCGATTGAATTTGAATACCAGACCTTATTAAGAAGGGATTAAGACTCTTACTTCTCCTTCTGTGTCTATTTCTATGAATTTGAATACCAGACCTTATTAAGAAGGGATTAAGACTCGTTCCTTGTCACTGATGCTTACGTAAAGATCGATTTGAATACCAGACCTTATTAAGAAGGGATTAAGACTCAAATGGAAACCATCCTTTTTCCGCCATCTATTTGAATACCAGACCTTATTAAGAAGGGATTAAGACGATTCGCGTTTTTTGCTTTCCATTGTTCGAATCATTTGAATACCAGACCTTATTAAGAAGGGATTAAGACCGCCGCCGACGGTCCACAATTTCGGCTTTGCCGGCATTTGAATACCAGACCTTATTAAGAAGGGATTAAGACGCAAATCTGTCTATTGGGTCCTCAAATTCGCTTGCATTTGAATACCAGACCTTATTAAGAAGGGATTAAGACCCGTTGGCGCAGGGCATGATTAACGTTGTTCGATTTGATTTGAATACCAGACCTTATTAAGAAGGGATTAAGACGTTTGATGTGGCATTCATTACTGCAATACTTGATTTGAATACCAGACCTTATTAAGAAGGGATTAAGACTTGGTGGCTCTGTTGCGGATCTTGTTGCCGCAGTTCATTTGAATACCAGACCTTATTAAGAAGGGATTAAGACGGTTGTGGCCGTCCCTGGCCGGTGTTCCTTATTCATTTGAATACCAGACCTTATTAAGAAGGGATTAAGACTCTCCTACAGGCTCAACACCTAGGTTTATTCTAGTAATTTGAATACCAGACCTTATTAAGAAGGGATTAAGACACCAAAATATTGTAATTCGTTAATTAGATCTTCATTTGAATACCAGACCTTATTAAGAAGGGATTAAGACTCGTAGAGCCGATGCATTCGGCGAGCTCTTTTGATTTGAATACCAGACCTTATTAAGAAGGGATTAAGACATATTCCATTCGTCAATCGCTTCATCCAACATCTATTTGAATACCAGACCTTATTAAGAAGGGATTAAGACTCTTGTAAAAGCTCCGATGCTAAACGGGCGGCCTATTTGAATACCAGACCTTATTAAGAAGGGATTAAGACCCAGTAATTGAGTAATGCCGCTATGCCAGCAGCATTTGAATACCAGACCTTATTAAGAAGGGATTAAGACGGCATTTCATTGATCACATGCCTGTAATTAAGCCATTTGAATACCAGACCTTATTAAGAAGGGATTAAGACCTTTTTCTATTTCCAAAAATAACTCAGCGAAAATATTTGAATACCAGACCTTATTAAGAAGGGATTAAGACTGCGACAAAGCTCCAATCTGTAACTCCGTCTTTAATTTGAATACCAGACCTTATTAAGAAGGGATTAAGACGCAGTATCTTCAAGAAGGTCGTTAGGAATAACGATTTGAATACCAGACCTTATTAAGAAGGGATTAAGACACAAATAATCTCTACAATCGATGACAACTATAAATTTGAATACCAGACCTTATTAAGAAGGGATTAAGACAGCCATTTTACTCACCTTTAGTTTAGTTTAATTTGAATACCAGACCTTATTAAGAAGGGATTAAGACGAAAGTCCGGAATATTTCGTTTAGATTTTCATTTGAATACCAGACCTTATTAAGAAGGGATTAAGACTGCGGTTTTTTTGATTATTTTTATCGTTCCCACGCTCTGCGTGGGAATGCCTGAGTACCGTTCCAGCGGTACGAGACGCTAGAGCGTCTCGGTCTTCATTCCCACGCTGGAGCGTGGGAACGATAGGGGGGATGTGAATAATTACGGCTCTTCCGGATTTCCCGTGGTAATTTGAAAAATTAGTGACAAAGCTAATTCTTAATGAATAAATTACATTTAATACCATCTGCTTAAAGAAAATCTTCTTTTCTTATTCGGTGTCGATCCGCTATTACCACGGCAAGTACGGAAGAGCCATAATTACGAGCAATCTACATAGCAGCAATTCCCCATTTGAGAGTAAAAAAGGGTACGGAGTGAACTTTCATCGTTCCCACGCTCTGCGCTCATCGTTATACATAAGCCAAAAAATTACCCTTTTGCAAGCTTAGCCAATGAGACCTCAATACCATTTATTGTCACTTAACACTCGCGGACCACCTAGCGCTAGGCGATCCGCGTAGGGTACGCTGAGCGTACCATG